>NZ_JACYNS010000023.1:0-31936 GCF_014839405.1 Frigoribacterium sp. CFBP 13605
CGCGCCGAGCTGGCCGACGACGTCGCGGCCCAGCGCGCCGAACTCGAACGCGACGTCGCCGCGGCCCGTGCCGAGCTCGCCCACGAGGTCGCCGAGACCCGCGCGCTCCTCGCCCGCGACGTCGACGCCACCCGTGCCGACCTCACCGACGAGGTCGAATCCACCCGGGTCGAGCTCGAGCGCGAGATCGCGACCGGTCGTGACCGCCTCGCGGCCGAGATCGCACAGGCCCGTGCCGAACTCGAGAAAGAGGTCGGCGACGCCCGCACCGAGCTCGACCGCGAGACCCGGCGCCGCCGCGACGAACTCGACCTCGCCGAGACCACGTCACGCGAACGCATCGCGCGCATCACCGTCGAGACCGACGAGCGCCTCACCCGCGAGAGCGAGGCGCAGGCCGACCGTCTCGCCCGCGAGGACGCCGACCGGCGGGCCGAACTCGCGACCGAGATCGAGCAGGCACGCGCCGAACTCGCCGCCGAGGCCGCCGAGGCCCGCGCCGCCCTGGCGGACGAGACCGAGGCCCAGCGCGCCCGCCTGGCCGCCGACGACGTCCGGGTCCGCGCCGGGCTCGAGGCCGACCGCGAACGCGCCATCGCCGACCTGCGCCGCGACGTCGACCAGGGGCGCGCCGACCTCGAGGTCGAACTGCTGGCCCGTCGCGACGAGGCGGAGGTCGAGCTCACGCAGCGACACCAGCACGCCGTCGCCGAGACCCAGGAGCTGCTCGACGCGGCGGCCGAGCAGCTCGCCGAGGCCACCCGTCGCGCCACCGAGGTCCGGCGCGAGGCCGACGACCTCGAACGCACCGCGCTCGAGTACGCCCGCACCACCCGGACGGACGCCGACGAGACGGCCCACGACGTGCTCACCAACGCCGACGAACGCTCGCGGTCGATCCTGGCCGATGCCCAGCAGCGGGCCGACGACCTCATCGGTGACGCCGAAGAACGCCTGGCCGAGATCACGGCCGAACGCGACGCCGTCGCGGAGTACTTCGAGAACCTGCGTGGCATGATCGGACAAGTCGGCGGCGGTACGTCAGAGTAGGGCGACAGGCCGTGTCGGGCAGTCGGTGCCGCCGTGACCTCGACCGGCCCGTGCCGTCGACAGGAGCCCGCCCGTGAAGATCCACAACCCGTTCCGCATCGGTCTGCTCGCGGGGCTGGGAGTGCTCGTCGCCCTCGTCATCGGGGGCGCCGTCGGGCAGCTCTCGACGATCCTGACCTACGTGGGCGCGGCCTTGTTCATCTCGCTGGGGCTCGACCCGGTCGTCTCGTGGCTCGAGAAGCGCCGGGTGCCCCGGGGCATCGCCATCGTGATCGTCCTCGTGGCCGTGGTGGGCGCCTTCGTGGGCGTCGTCTTCGCGATCGTGCCCGTCATCGTGCAGCAGACCACGAGCCTCATCCAGGCGCTGACGTCGTACCTGCAGAGCGTCACCACCCAGCAGTTCGTCGACAACCTGCAAGAACTCGTCCCCCAGAACGTCTTCGACGTGCAGGACGCGCTCGACTCCATCGTCGACTTCCTGACCAACCCCGACAACGTCGTCACGATCGGCGGCGGGGTCCTCGCCGTCGGCGTCGCGATCGGCAACGGCCTCTTCGGCACGGTCGTCGTGGTCATCCTGACGATCTACTTCACCTCGTCGATCAACAGCGTCAAGCGGGCGCTCTACCAGCTCGTCCCGGCCTCGAAGCGGGCCACGTTCGTCGACATCTCCGAACAGATCAGCCAATCGGTGGGTCGGTACGTCATCGGCCAGTTCACGCTCGCGGCGCTCAACGGCATCCTGAGCTTCGTGTTCCTCACCATCATCGGCGCCCAACAGCCGGCCGTCTTCGCGTTCATCGCGTTCCTGGGGTCGATCATCCCCCTCGTCGGCACGATCAGCGGTTCGGCGATCATCGTGCTGGCACAGATCGCGCTGTTGCCCCAGTCACCGGCCACCTGGGTGACGACAGCCGTCTACTACCTGGTCTACATGCAGGTCGAGGCCTACCTGCTGAGCCCGCGCATCATGCGGCGGGCGGTCCGCGTCCCGGGCGTGATCGTCGTCATCGCGGCCCTCGTCGGTGGCACCCTGCTGGGAGTGCTCGGCGCACTCATCGCCATCCCCGTCGCCGCGTCGATCCTGCTGATCATCCGCGAGGTCTACGTGCCACGCCAGAACCAGCTCTGAGACGCGCCATGCCCCGGTCGCTCCGGGCCCGGCGCGGCGGACCGCCCGCCGACGGCGGACGCACCGTCAGGAGGCGCGGGGCGGCCAGGTGGACGGCAGCGGCAGGGCACCGGGCGCGACCCGACGGACGATCTCGGTGAGCACGCGACTGGTCTGCTTCTCGCCGACCCAGAGGTGCTTGCCTCCCTCGACCGCGACCACCTCGGCCTCGGGAACGAGGGCGAAGCGACGTCGCGCCTCGTCGGGACGCAGGTAGTCGTCGAACTCGGGCACGACGGCCACCACGGGCCGCCCGGAGTCGTGCCACGCGCCGAGTTCGGCGTCGGACGTGCGGTGCAGTGGTGGGGACAGCAGCACGACGCCGGCCACCTCGACGTCGAGGCCGTGCTTCAAGGCGACCTCGGTGCCGAACGACCAACCCACCAACCACGGGGTGGGCAGACCGCGATCGCCCACGAAGGCCACGGCGGCGGCGAGGTCGGCCGCTTCGGCCACCCCCTCGCCGAACTCGCCCTCGGACCGACCTCGCGGAGACGACACCCCACGGAAGTTGAACCTGAGCACGGCGAGGTCGGCCAGGGCCGGAAGACGGGCCGCGGCCTTCCTGATGACGTGGGAGTCCATGAACCCGCCGGCGGTGGGCAGAGGGTGCAACGCGACGATCGTGCCGACGGGCCCGCGGTCCGCCGGGAGGCTCAGCTCGCCCACCAGGGTCAGACCGTCGCCGGTGTGCAGTTGGACGTCCTCGCGGCGCGCGGGCAACAGGACGCCCCCGCGGATCTCGAGAGCGTCGGCGTCGGGGGTCGTCACGAGATCCTCCAGCAGTGGGTGTGCCAATGGCGGCGGGCCGCCAGGTCGTCCTCGGCACCGAACAGCCCGTCGACACGCCAGGCCACGACGTGCGGCGTCGCGGGAGCGATGCCCAAGGAGCAGCCGGGGCAGACGTACTCTTTGACGGCCGACGTCGCCGAGACCGACTGGACGTTGAACGAACGCCCGTGTTTGGTCTCGACCGTCAAGCCGCCGAACGACGCTCGGGTGACGTCGTAGGCCTCGTCGGCGTCACGCCGGTCGCGCGAGCGACGGGAGCGGTTGCTGCGGGGCATGACGACCAGCGTAGCAACGGCCCCCGAGGTCGAGGGCCGTGCGACGGATCAGTACCAGTTGTTGGCGACGGAATGAGCCCAGGCACCGCAGGGGTTGCCGTAGCGGCCGCCGATGTAGTTCAGCCCCCACGTGATCTGCGTGGCGGGGTTGGTCTGCCAGTCGGCACCGACGGAGCCCATCTTGCTACCCGGCAGGGCCTGGGGAATGCCGTAGGCACCACTCGACCGGTTGGACGCGTAGACGTTCCAGCTGGACTCTTTCTGCCACAGCGACACCAGGCAGTCGTACTGGTCGGAGCCCCAGCCGCGAGCGGCCACGAGTTCGGCGGCGACGGCCTTCGCGCTGCCCGGGTCAGGGGTACCCGCCACGGGAGCAGACGACGACTTCTTGGCAGAGCCGGACGTCGCACCCGACGGGGCCGCGGGCTTCTCGGTCTCGGCCACCACGACGGGCGGGGGCGGCGGCGGCACGTACTCGGTCACGCCGTAGGCGTCCCGGTCGGCGACGGTCACGGCGGCACCGGCGACCGTGAGGGTCTGACCGGGGGCCGTCAGCACCGACGCAGCGCCCGGAACGGTCGTCGCGGCCTCGGCACCGGCCAAGGGGTTGACGAGCGAGGCCGACACGAAGGCGAACGACGCACAGAAACCGACGAGGGGAATTGCCACCCGTCGAGGGAATCCGGTTCGACGAGCGGCCGGTACGGCATCGCGGACGGGACCGGTGAACGCGAGGGAGCCGGCTGCGGGGCGTCGCACGACGCTCTGCGAGGCCGGCACGCGGATGCGCCAGCGGGTCGAGGGTCGTTCGACCGCGGCCGGGTGCTCTCGTCGAGAGGGACCGGGGGTCGGATTCGCTGCGTGCCTGCCCATGAGTACGTCCAGGGTAACCGATGGGACGCCGGAGGGCCAGGGACGACCCGTCAGCGTGTCGGAGGCTCGGGGGAAGAGGAGAGGCCCGGCCGTGACCGTCAGCGGACGGCGAGCATGACGTCGACCACCGTGTCGAGCACCAGGTCGACCTGGCTCTCGCGGTAACCGCCGCGCTTCGCCCGGAAGACCGACGCCCGGACGTCGTCGATGCTGAGGGGGCGGCCGTCGGTGAAGTAGCCGTGCAGCCGCCGGGTGAGGCGGTCGACGTCTCGCGGGTGGTAGCCGGTCGTGAGGATGCCCACCCTGTCGAAGCGGTGGCCCTGCGGTCGCTCGAGACGGGCCACGATGTCTTCCGCCCCGGAGCGCGCGGTCGAGAACCAGGTCGACTCGGCGCCCGACGAGACGGCCCGTTCGCGCTCCCGACTGGCGAAGGCGTCCTCGAGACGTTCGAGCGCGGCGTCGACGTGTGCCGTCGAGTACCCGTTCTTGGTCAACCCGAAGGCCGTGCGTCGGATGCGGGCGGAATCGATGCCGAGGCCGGTCTCGCCGGCGTAGGCCTTCCGGGCCTCGACCAGGAACGCGTCGACCTCGTCGACGTCGTAACCCCGCTTGCCCTTGGGAACGATCGGGAATGTGCTGCTCACGGCCACCATCATGCCGCATGGGCCGATGGCAAGCCGCTGGACGCGCGGCCGGTCAGTACCGGCGGACGGGCGTCACGCGAAGAGGAGGTACAGGGCGTAGGCCGCGGCGGCCGAGGGCAACGTGCTGTCGAGCCGGTCGAGGAACCCGCCGTGGCCGGGAAGCCAGGTGCTGATGTCTTTGATGCCCAGGTCGCGCTTGATGAGGGATTCGGACAGATCGCCGATGGTGGCGGTCACGATGATGACGCCACCGAAGACGAGACCGAACCACCACGGCTCGTCGAGCAGGAAGACCGACAACAGCACGGCCGCGATGAGGCTGGCGGCCACCGAACCGGCGAAGCCCTCCCAGGTCTTCTTGGGACTGATGCGGGGCGCCATCGGGTGCTTGCCGAAGTTCAGGCCGGTCGCGTAGGCACCGGTGTCGACCGCGATCACGACGATGAGAGCCGACAGGGTCCACCACTGGCCGTCGGGTCGAGCAGCCATGAGGGCCATGAAGCTGCCGAGGAACGAGCAGTAGATCTGGACGAACGCACCGGCACCGAGATCACGACCCAGCGAGGAGGCGCTGGCTCGGTGCGACGGACGAGCCGTCTCGACGAGGCGCCACACAGAGACGACGACGATGCCGCCCACCAGAGCGACCCACTGGCCGCCGGCTCCGCCGTAGAAGGCCGCGGGGACCACGGCCACGCCGGCGAGGACGCTCGGGAGGCGGGGCACGTCACGCCCGGCGAAGCGCAGGGCACTGGCGAGTTCGAAGCACAACGAACCGATCAGGGCCGCCGCCACGATGATGAAGAACGCCTTGACGAAGATCAGGCTCAACAAGACCGCGGCCCCGAGCAGGACACCCACGGCGATGGCGGCCGGCAGGTTGCGACCGGTGCGCGCCGTCAACTTCTCGTTGCGCGAGTCGAGGCGCGCCTTGCCTGCCCGCAGTTGGCTCTCGATGTCGTGCCGGGCCGCTTGCGCTCGAGCGTCGAAGTCGGCCCGGCGACTACCGAGAGTGCTCTTCTGAGCCGGTGACGAGTCGTCGGGGCCGGCGCCGTCGGGTCGCTGTCTCATCAGACCTCGAGCAGCTCCGCTTCTTTCTTCTTCAACGCGTCGTCGATGGAGTCGATGTACCCCTTGGTGATCGACTCGAGCTCTTTCTCGGCACGAGCGACCTCGTCGTCGCCGACCTCGGTCTTCTGGGCGTCGAGCGCCTCTTTGGACTTGCGACGGACGTTGCGCACCTGCACCTTGGCGTCCTCGCCCTTGCTGCGCACGAGCTTGACGAACTCCTTGCGACGCTCTTGCGTCAGCTCGGGGATGGTGACTCGGACGATCGTGCCGTCGTTCGTCGGGTTGGCCCCGAGGTTCGGGAAGGTCGCGATGGCCTTCTCGATCTCTTTGAGGGCCGTCTTGTCGTAGGGGGTGACGATCATGGTGCGCGCCTCGGGCACCTGCAGCGAGGCGAGCTGGGCCAGCGGGGTCGGGGTCCCGTAGTAGTCGATCGGGATCTTCTGGAACAGAGCGGGGTTGATGCGGCCGGTGCGCACCGTCCCGAAGTCGTTCTTGGCGGCGTCGAGCGCCTTGTCCATCTTCTCGCGCGTCTCGGTGAGTACGTCGTTGATCGCCACTGGTGCTCCTTGTTCGGTTCGCGGTCGAGTTTAGTCGTCTAGTTGCTGACGATTGTTCCGATGCGTTCGCCGCGGATGGCGCGGGCGATGTTGCCCTCGCCTTCCATGCCGAACACGTGCATGGGCATGCCGTTGTCCATGCAGAGACTGAAGGCGGTCGAGTCGACGACCTTGAGCCCCTGCATCAGCGCCTCTTGGTACGTGAGCTGGTCGAGCTTGACCGCCGACGGGTCGTGCCGGGGGTCGGCCGAGTAGACGCCGTCCACGCCGTTCTTGGCGACGAGCACCTCGGAGGCCCCGATCTCGAGGGCTCGCTGGGCCGAGACGGTGTCGGTCGAGAAGTACGGCAGGCCGGCGCCGGCACCGAAGATGACGACGCGCCCCTTCTCGAGGTGCCGCTCGGCGCGACGGGGGATGTACGGCTCGGCGACCTGGGTCATCGCGATGGCGGACTGGACGCGGGTGGCAGCGCCGGCCTGCTCGAGGAAGTCCTGGAGGGCGAGGGCGTTCATGACGGTGCCCAGCATGCCCATGTAGTCGGCCCGGCCCCGGTCCATGCCGCGCTGACTGAGTTCGGCACCGCGGAAGAAGTTGCCGCCACCGACCACGATGGCGATCTCGACGTCGGTCGCCGCGTCGGCGATCTCACGGGCGATGGAGCCGACCACGTCGGGGTTCACGCCGAGCTGGCCGCCGCCGAAGGCCTCACCCGAGAGCTTCAGCAGGACGCGTCGTCGTCCGGTCGTTTCCGATGTCATGCGAGTCTCCGTCTCGTCGTGGCCGTAGCCAGGTTAGCGAGTTCGGGCTGGTCGCCGTCCGTCGCCGATGATGCACCCGACGTCGTCACCTCGGCCGGGCATGGGAACGGGGTCCGAGACACGTTCGTCTCGGACCCCGTCACGGTGCTGTCTAGGCGCCGACCTTGATGCGGGCGAAGCCCGTGATCGTCAGTCCGGCCTCGGCGACCACCTTGGCGACGGACAACTTGTTGTCCTTCGCGTAGGCCTGGTCGAGCAGGGCGATCTCCTTGAAGAAGCCGGTGAGGCGTCCCTCGATGATCTTGGGCAGGGCCGCTTCCGGCTTGCCCTCGTTCTTCGCGGTCTCCTCGACGATGGCTCGCTCCTTGTCGACCTGCTCGGTCGGCACGTCGTCGCGCGACAGGTACGTCGGCGCGGCGAAGGCGATGTGCTGAGCGATCGACCGAGCGGTCTCGGCGTCTTCACCCGTGTAGCCCACGACCACGCCGACCTGCGGGGGCAGGTCCTTCGAGGTCTTGTGCAGGTAGATGGCGAACTGCTCGCCCTCGATGCGGTTGACGGTGCGCAGTTCGACCTTCTCGCCCATGAGCGCGGCCTCGTCGTTGACGAAGGCCTCGACGGTCTGGCCGCCGATCGCGGCGGCGTTGCCCTCGGCGGCACTGGAGGCTCCGCCCGCGTGCACCGCCTCGAGGACCTGGTCGGCCAGGGCGACGAACTTCTCGTTCTTCGCGACGAAGTCGGTCTCGCTGGCGAGCTCGATCAGCGTGGCGTACCCCGAACCGGGCTTGGCGGCGACGAGACCCGCGGTGGTCTGACGGCCCTCGCGCTTGGCGACGCCCTTCAGTCCCTTGACGCGGAGGATCTCGACGGCCTTCTCGATGTCGCCGTCGGCTTCTTCGAGGGCGTTCTTGCTGTCGACCATGCCCGCGCCGAGGCGGTCACGGAGGATCTTGACGTCAGCGATGGTGTAGTTGGCCATGTGTCTGACTTCCTTTCGTGGAGTCGGAAGGGTGAAGGAGAGGACTACTTCGAGTCGGCGTCGGCCGGCTCGGCCGCGGTGGCCTCGGTCGCCTCGGCGACGGGCTCGACGACCGGCTCGCCCAGGGGCTTCGCGGCGACCTGCGCGTCGGCGTCGTTCTCCTCGACGGGGGCCTCGGCGACGGGGGCCTCGGCAGCAGGTGCCTCGGCGGCGGCGTCGGCGGCCTTGGCCTCGCCCTGCGCGAGCAGCTCGGCCTCCCATTCGGCCATGGGCTCGACGGGCTGGTCGGCGTCCTCGGGCTTCTGGTGACGCTGCACCAGACCCTCGGCGGCAGCGTCGGCGACGATGCGCGTCAGCAGGCCGACGGAACGGATGGCGTCGTCGTTGCCCGGGATCGGGAAGTTGATCTCGTCGGGGTCGCAGTTCGTGTCGAGGATGCCGATGACCGGGATGCCCAGCTTCTTGGCCTCGTCGATCGCGAGGTGCTCTTTCTTGGTGTCGACGACCCAGAGGGCGGACGGCGTCTTGGTGAGGTTGCGGATTCCGCCGAGCGTCTTGTGGAGCTTGTCGAGCTCACGCTTCTTGATCAGCAGTTCTTTCTTGGTGAAGCCCTGCGTGGTGTCGTCGAAGTCGATGTCCTCGAGCTCTTTCATGCGGGCGAGGCGCTTCGAGACCGTCTGGAAGTTGGTCAGGAGGCCACCGAGCCAGCGCTGGTTGACGAAGGGCTGGCCGACGCGGTTCGCCTGCTCGGCGATGGAGCCCTGGGCCTGCTTCTTCGTGCCGACGAAGAGGATGGTGCCGCCGTGTGCGACGGTCTCCTTGACGAAGTCGTACGCCTTGTCGATGTAGCCGAGCGACTGCTGCAGGTCGATGATGTGGATGCCCGAGCGCTCGGCGAGGATGAAGCGCTTCACCTTCGGGTTCCAGCGGCGGGTCTGGTGTCCGAAGTGGACGCCGCTGTCGAGCAGCTGGCGGATGGTGACGACGGCCATGGTCGTTCTCCTTGTTCCTGGGCACACCCGCGGGTGTGCCTGCTTGTCGGTTGTCGGGCGACCGGTCGGTCGCCACTGCCTGGTGCCCGGGCACACGTCCGCCGAGCCCACCGTGAGGCGGTTCGGACCGAATGGACGTGGAGGCCGGGAGCGGCGCGAGGCGACCAGGTCGCCTCGACGTCGGTGCGTCCGGGGACGCACAGGGCACGCGAAGTCAGCCTGCTGAGCAGGCTGCATCGCTCATGTTAGCACCACCACGGGCCCGGTGAGGTGGAGGTCGACCCCGGGCGGGGACCCCGACGTGCACGAACGTCCCGCCCAGGATCTGGACGGGACGTTCGTGGATCGTGTCGGGCTCAGGCCTTCGCCGACCGCCCCGCATCGGCCTGGACGGCCGAGGTGCCCATCTCCTCGAGCGAGCGCCCCTTCGTCTCGGGGATCTTCGCCAGCACGAAGAAGAACGACACGAGCGCGAAGAACGCGAAGATGCCGTACGACAGCGTGAGGCTGAGGGCGGCGAGGGTGGGGAACGACACCGTCACGATGAAGTTGGCGATCCAGTTGGCCATGCTGCCCACGCCGAGTGCCGTGGCACGGATGCTGTTGGGGAACATCTCTCCGAGCAGCACCCACATGAGCGGGCCCCACGTGGCACCGAACGACACGACGAAGAGGTTGGCCGCGACGAGGGCCACGGGGCCCCAGGCGCCGGGCAGCGACGGGTCGCCGCTCGCCGAGGTGGTCGCCTGGCTGAAGGCCAGGGCGGTGACGGCGAGGCTGACGAACATGCCGATGGAGCCGGTGAGCAGCATCGGCCGACGACCGACCTTGTCGACGAGCCCGATCGCGATGAACGTGACCGCGACGTTGACGACCGCGGTGATGGTCGAGATGAGGAACGAGTCCTCTTCCTGGAAGCCGACGGCCTGCCAGAGGGTGGTCGAGTAGTAGAAGATCACGTTGATGCCGACGAACTGCTGCAGCACGGCGAGGATGATCCCGACCCAGACGATGGGCTGGAGGCCGAAGCGGGTCCCGCGGATCGACGATTTCTTCTCGAGCTCTGCCTCGGTGCGGATCGAGTCCGTGATCTCTTTCAGGCTCGTCTCGACGGTCTCGGCCGGGACGATCGTCTGGAGGACCTCCTTGGCCTCGGCCTCCCGCCCGTCACCGGCGAGGTACCGCGGCGACTCGGGCAGACGCCAGGCCAGGATGCCGTAGACGACCGACGGGACGATTCCCACCAGGAACATCCAGCGCCACGCGGCGAGGCCGAAGAGCGACGGCTCGGATGCGCCGCCCGCCGTGACCGCGAAGAGCTGGTCCGACAGAAGGGCGGCGAAGATGCCGAGCGTGATGGCGAGTTGCTGGAACGACGCCAGGCGACCGCGGATCGCCTTGGGCGACACCTCGCTGATGTAGGCGGGCGCGATGACCGACGCGATGCCGATGCCGAGGCCGCCGATGACGCGCCAGAGGACGAGGTCCCAGACGGCGAAGGCCGCGGCCGCACCGATCGAGCTGATCAGGAACAGACCGGCACCGATCAGCATCACCTTGATGCGACCCATCTTGTCGGCGAGGCGGCCGGCGACGTAGGCACCGATGGCACAACCGATCAGGGCCGAGGCGACCGCGAAGCCCGAGGCGAACTCGGTGAGACCGAACTCGTCGGTGATCGACTGGACCGCGCCGTTGATGACGGACGAGTCGAAACCGAACAGGAACCCGCCGATGGCCGCCGCCACGGCCAGCGCGGTCACCCGCCTGTTCAAGCTCTTCGTCGTTGCAGTGGTGTTCGACACCTGTACTCCTTCACGGCTCGAGGAGCAGGGCTCGTGGCCACGACTCCCCCACAAACGATGTGCACGGGGTGTTCGTGCACGGGTGAACCTTACGCCTCGCCGAGAAAGCTTGCGCAACCGGCAAGGTGCCGGTATGCGCTCTCACCTGCGGCCGACGACGCGGCTTCTCGTCACCCTCCCGACGGCGGCCCTCGTCACGGCCCTCGCCGGGTCGCTCTCGGTCACGCCCGCGGTCGCGAACCCCCGGACAGCGAACCCCCGGGCAGCGAGCGCAGGAGGCGCGGTGTGGGCCTGGCCGGTCGCCTCGCCCCATCCGGTGGTCCGGCCCTTCGTCGGGCCGCCGAACCCGTGGTCGCCGGGGCACCGCGGCCTCGACGTCGGGACGGCCGAGGGCTCGGTCGTGACCGCCCCGGACGACGGCGTCGTGCACTTCGCCGGGGTCGTGGTGGACCGGCCGGTGCTGTCGATCGCCCACCCGGGCGGGGTGCTGAGCAGCGTCGAACCGGTGGTGGCCGGTGTCTCGAAGGGCGACGCCGTCACGCGGGGGCAGACCGTCGGGGTGCTCGAGCGAGGGCACTGCCCCGACCGACCGTGCCTGCACCTGGGGGCGCGGATCGACGGTGAGTACGTCTCGCCCCTGGTGTTCCTGGGCGGGATCGAGCCGTCGGTGCTGCTGCCGACCACGCCCCGCTGAGCACCGGTCGGCACCGGCCGGGCCGACGACCGCAGCACGGTCGGGTGCTCGGAGGGTCCTCGGGCGTCGTGGGCGTCGTCGGGTGGAGCGTCGTCAGGCGCGCGGGTGTGCCGACCGGTAGCTGTCGCGCAGACGGTCGGTCGAGACGTGCGTGTAGATCTGCGTGGTGCCGAGGCTCGCATGACCGAGCAGCTCCTGGACGGCCCGGAGGTCGGCCCCTCCGTCGAGCAGATGGGTGGCGGCCGTGTGCCTGAATGCGTGCGGCCCCGCCGGCCCGCCGCCCGGGAGGTCGGCGAGCAGCCCGGCGACCAGTCGGTAGACGGCCCTCGTGCCGAGCCGCCCCCCGGTCGACCCCACGAAGAAGGCGGCGTCCGTGACCGGGGTGACGAGCGTCGGGCGGGCGAGGTCGACGTACCGCCCCAGGGCCTCGGCCGCCGGCACCCCGAACGGCACGACGCGCTGCTTCGCCCCCTTGCCGGTCACCCGCACGGTCAGCCGTTCGAGGTCCACGTCGCCGACGTCCGCCCCGACGAGCTCCGACACGCGCAGGCCCGCGCCGTAGAGCAGTTCGACGACCGCGAGGTCCCGGCGTGCCCCGGGGTCGCCCGTGTCCGCCCGGACGGCGAGGGACGCCAACAGGCCGTCGACCTGCTCGCGCGTGAGGACGCGCGGCAGGCGACTCTCGGGCTTCGGAGAACGCAGTCGGGCACCGACGTCGACCGGTGTGCGGTCGGTCTCGTCGAGCCACCGGGTGAAGGCCCGGACGCTCGCCGACCGCCGGGCGAGGGTGGCCCGGGCGAGCCCGGCCTGCGTGCCCTGCCAGAGCCAGTCGCGAAGCAGGTCGAGGTCGAGGTCGCCCACCTCACCCGGGCGACCGAGCCGGTTCTCGGCGAAGGCGACGAGGGAGTCGAGGTCGGCCCCGTACGACCGCACCGTGTGGTCGCTGAGCCCCCGGCCGTCGTGCAGGTGGTCGGCGAACCGTTCGACCTCGCCCAGGAGGCGCGTCACGGCAGCACCCGCTCCTCGCGTCTCGACCCCGGCTCGCGCATGCCGACAGGCTAACCATCGCGGCGCCCCCTCACCCGTCGCCACCCCGAGCCGGAGCGCCGGGCCGCACCCGACAGGTCGAGTTCGGCGAGCACGTCGCGGACCGTCTCGAGCGACAGCCCGCTCGCGACGGCCAGTTCGTCGGTCTCGCGGGTCGCCGTCGTGCTGAGGGCGTCCAGCACCCGCATCGTCTCGGGGTCGAGCCGTCGGCCCTCGTACGAGGCGACGACGAGGTCGGTCGACACCCCCGCGAGTGCGAGGACCTCGTCGGCACCCGTCACGCACTCGGCCAGACCGGACCGGATCAGGGCGTGGCAGCCGACCGACGACGGCGAGGTGACCGGGCCGGGCACGGCCCCGACCGGACGACCGAGCGACTGCGCGTGGGCGGCCGTGTTCAGCGACCCCGAGCGGCCGCCGGCCTCGACCACGACGGTCGCGGCCGTCAACGCCGCGATCAGCCTGTTGCGTTGCAGGAACCGCCACCGCGACGGCTTGCCACCGCACGGAGCCTCGGAGATCACCAGACCCGTCTCGATGACGCGTCGCAGCAGGGCGTCGTGACCGGCCGGGTAGAGGTGGTCGACTCCCCCGGCCATGACGGCCACCGTCGTCGCCGAGGCGGCCAGGGCCGCCCGGTGGGCGGCACCGTCGATGCCGTAGGCGGCACCCGAGACGACCGCGAGACCCCGGTCGGCCACGCCGCCGGCGAGCTCGGCCGACACCTGCTCGCCGTAGGCCGTCGCCGCCCGCGAGCCGACGATCGCGATGCTCGACGTCGGCGCCGGAACGGACGCCGGACCTCGTGCCCAGAGGGCCACGGGAGCGTGATGGCCGAGGTCGTCGAGGGCCTCGGGCCACAGCGGGGTGCCCGGCACGAGCAGCCTCGATCCCACCACGGTCGCCGTACGGAACGACCGGAGGATCACGCTGGTCTCGAGACGGGGCCGCCATCTCGTGAGCGCCCGTCCGAGGTCGAGCCGCTCCACGTCGTCGCGGGTGGCCCCTGCCTCGACCAGGGCCCCAGCGAGCAGACCCGCGCGGGGGTCGTCGTGACCGACCGCCGCTTCGAGCACGAGGCGGAGCCCCACGGTCGGTCCGAGCAGTGACCGGACGACGCCTCCCACCGCGTCACCCGGTTCGACCACACCTGTCCAGGCGCCCAGGGCGAACGCCTCGAGGGTCTGTGCCTCGCTGAACTCGTGGGCGCCGGGCAGGAGGGGCCGGACGAGGTCGGCCAGCTCGGCGGGGGTCGCCCGGAGCAGGTCGCTCACAGCGACTGCCGCATGCTCAGGGCCCGGACCACGTGACGGCGGACGGGGGCGGGTTCGTCGTCGAGGTCGGCGAGGGTCCAGGCGACCCGCAGCACGCGGTCGTAACCCCTCATCGTCAGGGCACCGGTCTCGAGCGCCCGGTCGACGGGCTGTGAGTCCGCCGCGGCCAGGCGGTTCGCCGGATCACGCAGCCAGGTTCCTGGGACCTCGCCGGACGACCGCCAGGGTGTTCCCTCGAGCCGGCGGGCGGCACGGCCGCGCGCCCGGTCGACGCGTTCGCGGGCCTGGCGTGTCGTCGTCGGGACGACGTCGGCCGAGGCTCGGAACTGAGACGAGCTGATGCGGGCCACCCGCAACTGCAGGTCGATGCGGTCGACGAGAGGCCCGGAGAGCTTGCCCAGGTAGCGACGCCGCTGGTGCGGGGAACAACTGCAGTCGGAGTCGCGAGAGCCGTATTGCCCGCACGGACAGGGGTTCGCCGCCGCGACCAGTTGGAACCTCGCGGGGAAACGCGCCACCGCCCGTGACCTGTGGACGACGGTCTCGCCCGACTCGAGGGGCTGGCGAAGACAGTCGAGGACCGTCTGTCGGAACTCGGGCGCCTCGTCGAGGAACAGCACGCCCCGGGTCGCCCTCGACGCGGCGCCGGGCCTGATGACCCCGCTGCCCCCGCCGACCAGGGCCGCCGCGCTGCAGGTGTGGTGGGGCGCCTCGAACGGCGGCCTCCGGTCGAGATCGCCCGTGACGGCGACCCCGGCCAACGAACGGATCGACGCGACCTCGAGGGCCGAATCGGCGTCGAGGTCGGGCAACAGACCGGGCAGACGGGCCGCCAGCATGCTCTTGCCTGCGCCGGGCGGCCCCACCATGAGGAGGTGGTGGCCGCCGGCCGCGGCGACGACGAGCGCCTCGACGGCGTCGACGTTGCCGATGACGTCCGCGAGGTCGAGTTCGGCCGGCACTGCCGGTTCGGTGCGCGATCGCGTGATGGCCACGACCGGCTCGGGTTCGAGCCCTGCACCGTGCCAGATCGCCGCCTCGCGCAGGCTCGGCACGGCCACCACGCGGATGCCGGGGACGAGGGCGGCCTCGTCCGCGTTGTCGGTCGGCACCATGACGGTGGCGGCCCCTGCCCGGCGCGCACCCAACACGGCGGGCAGGACTCCGTCGACGGGCCTGAGCCGGCCGTCGAGCCCGAGCTCGCCCAGGTGGACGACGCCCTCGACGGACTCGGCGGGGACGAGTTCGGCTGCGGCCAGGGCCGCGATGGCGATGCCGAGGTCGAAGGACGACCCCTGCTTGGGCAGCGACGCCGGTGACAGGTTGACGGTCAGCTTGCGCGCCGGCAAGGCGCACCCGGAGTTGGTCGCTGCGGACCGGACGCGGTCACGGGCCTCACCCAGCGACGTGTCGGGCAGTCCGATGATCACGAACGCCGGCAGCCCGGCACCCATGTCCGCCTCGATCTCGACCAGGGCTCCGTCGACGCCCAGCAGGGCGACCGCCCGCGTCCGCGCCACGCTCATGCTCCGGCCCCGCGGACGTGGTCGATCCGCTCGTGCCCCGCGCACCGCTCCACCGTGATGCCCACGACGTCGATGCGCACCCCCCGGGGCGTCGAGGTGGGATGCGCCTGGCACCAGGCCCCCGCCAGCCGTCGCAGACGCGCCAGCTTGGCCGGCGTCACGGCCTCGAGCGCGTGACCGTAGCCGGTGCCCGATCGCGTCTTGACCTCGACGACGACCACCTCGTCGCCGTCCAGGGCGACCACGTCGATCTCGCCTTCACGGCACCGCCAGTTGCGCTCGACGACCCGCATGCCCTGCGCCTCGACGTACTCGGCCGCGACGTCTTCGCCGCGCCGACCCAATTCGTCCTTCTTCGCCATGTCTGACCTCCTGCCAGCAGGCTGGCGGAGGCGCGCCCCTCGGAGGGCGGGCGGAGCATCGGCTGGGGACGCCACCGACCCGGCCGCGGCTGGGGACGAGCCGAGTCGAGACGCAGCGCGTCCCGCGCCAGGAGGTCGCGCGGCGACGGACGACTACTCGTCGAGTGCGAGTTCTTTCGGGAGCTCGAGGTCGCGGCTCGTGAGCTCTTCGACGTTGACGTCCTTGAAGGTGAGCACCCGGACCGACTTGACGAAGCGGTCGGAGCGGTAGACGTCCCAGACCCAGACGTCGGTCATCGACAGTTCGAAGTAGAAGTCGTGCTCGGTGTCACGCCGGACCAGGTCGACCTCGTTGGCCAGGTAGAAACGCCGCTCGGTCTCGACCACGTAGCGGAACTGCGACACCACGTCGCGGTACTCGCGGTAGAGCGCGAGCTCGACCTCGCGGTCGTAGTCTTCGAAATCGTCCTCGTCCATCGGAGTCGAGCTTACGCGGCCCTCGGGGCAGCGGTCGCCGTCGTCCCTCTGCTCCCGGCGTAGGTGCTCGAGGTCAGTGCAGCCAGGTGAGGCGGTGCAGCGGCGACGGACCCAATTCGGACAGGGCCCCGTAGTGCGCCGACGAGCCGTAGCCCTTGTTGCCGGCCCAGGCGTAGCCCGGGTGGACGCCGTCGGCCTCGATCATCAGCCGGTCGCGTTCGACCTTGGCGATGACCGACGCCGCCGCCACCGACGCGCAGTCGCGGTCGGCCTTGACCCTGGTCGTGATGCGCGGAGGGGTGGCGAGCTGGGGTGAAAGGTAGTCGTGGTTGCCGTCGAGCACCACCACGGACTGCATGATGCCGACACCGGCGTGGTGCAGCGCCGTGAGGGCACGCTTGCCCGCGAGCCCGAGGGCGACGACGATGCCCAGCCGGTCGACCTCGTGCGCATCGGCGAAGCCCACCGCGTGATGGGACACCCACGACGTCGCCAGCGGGTAGAGGGCCTCGCGTCGCTTCTCGGACAGGAGCTTCGAGTCGCGCAGACCCGCGGGGACGTCGAGGCACTCGACGTGGACCGCCCCGAGCCCGACCGCGACCGGCCCGGCGATGGCGCCCCGACCGACCTCGTCGCAGCCGATCACCCAGGTCGCGCCGGCGGCGTGCAGCTCGCGTTCGTAGTCGAGGGTGGGGTCGACGACGGGGCTCATTCGCCCTCTCGCTCGGTGCCGCGGAAGACGTCGGGGTAGTCGCCGAGCCACGTCCAGCGCTCAGTGGGCCAACTGATGACGAAGGCGCGTCCGACGACGTCGCTCATCGGGACGAACCCCTTGCTCGGAGTGGCGCCGTTGTACCGGCTGTCCTTCGAGTTGTAGCGGTTGTCGCCCATCACCCAGAGGGAGTCGGCGGGCACCGTGACCGAGAAGTCGTCGGCCGAGACCCGGGTCTCGCCCGGGGGCAGGTTCACGTAGGGCTCGTCGAGGGGGACGCCGTTGACGGACATCTGGCCGAAGTCGTTGCAGCACTCGACGGTGTCGCCCGGCAGGCCGATGACCCGCTTGATCAGGTGGTCGTTGCTGTCTTGTGCGCCGAGCCCGACCAGCGTGAGGAACCACGAGAAGCCGTCGGACACCGGGTTGCCGGTGGTCGTGCTGATGGGAGCCGTGCCGTCGAGCCAACCGCCCGGGTCGGTGAACACGACCACGTCGCCCCGCTTGACGTCGACGAGGTCGGGTACGAGCTCGTTGACGATGATGCGGTCGTTGATCTGGAGCGTCTGCTCCATCGACCCGGAGGGGATGTAGAACGACCGGATCAGGAACGTCTTGATCAGGAACGAGATCAGGAGGGCCGCCAGGAAGATGACGAGCACGTCGCGCACGAAGGTGCCGATGCCGCGCTTTCCGCCGTCGTCGCGTCGAGGACGCAGGGCGCGCCTCACTGTGTCATTCGTCATTTAACCACCCGAGCTCCCCGCCATCTTAGATGGCGGGGAGCTCGCGTGATGTCGCTGAGGGGCGTGACTAGTTGTCGCGCTTCTCCTTGATCTTGGCCTTCTTGCCACGCAGTTCGCGCAGGTAGTAGAGCTTGGCGCGACGGACGGCACCGCGGCTGACGACCTCGATGTGGTCGATGACCGGGGAGTGCACCGGGAAGGTGCGCTCGACGCCGACCTGGAAGCTCACCTTGCGGACCGTGAAGGTCTCGCGGATGCCCTCGTTCTGCTTGCCGATGACGACACCCTGGAAGACCTGGACGCGCGAGCGCGTGCCTTCGATGATGTTGACGTGCACCTTGACGGTGTCGCCGGCGCGGAAGTCGGGGACGTCCGAGCGGAGGTTGGCGGAGTCAACCGCGTCGAGGATGTGCATTGTCGTTCGCTCTCTGCAACCGCCACAGGTCGACTGCGTGTCTGGGGCGCGTCACGCGCCCGTCATGATGAAGAAGGTGTGCTCTGGATCGGCAGACTCCCCTGTGGCAGAGTCGTGCGCAGGCACAAGCGCCTATTGTGCCACAGCGCGGGCACCCGTGTCAGCCTCGCGGCGTGATGGTGATGACGGGGCCGTCGTCGCCGTAGCCGGGCCGACGCCCCGCGGCGGCCCCGGTGCCCGACGCGACCCGCTCGAGATCGGCGAGCGACGTCGCCATGCGGGCCCGCGCCTCCTTCACGAACTGCCAGAGGGCGCAGGCGAACAGGCCCACGCCCGCCGCGATCGTCACGACGGCGCAGAGGGCGAACAGGGCGGTCGAGAGGTCGAGGGACGAGACCCCGCCGGCGACCTGCGTGAAGGCCGACGCGGACGCGGACTCGGCGGAGCTGTCGACGATGAAGAACCCCAGGCCGAGCTGGCCGAGCCAGGACAGGGCGAGCAGACCCGCGTCGGCCCACGACACGGCCTTCGCCCGCCGGACGCTGCGGCGGCCCACCACCACGCCGGTGGCCACCGCCTGCCCGACGAAGAGCAGGGGAACGAGCAGCAACTGGCCGACGAACTGCAGGCCCAGCGGGACGCCAAAGAACGCCCGACCCAGCAGCACCCAGAGCGGCAGCACGAAGACGGCCACCCAGAGGAGGCGGTAGAAGATCCTGCGCGTCGTCATGCGGTCGAGGCTACGAGGGCTTCGTGAAGAATGGCTGCATGATCGAACTGCGCACCCCCGACGAGATCGAACGCATGCGACCCGCCGGAGCCTTCGTCGCCCGCGTGCTCGAGGCGACCCGTGCGGCCGCGCGACCCGGCGTCGACCTGCTCGACCTCGACGCGCTCGCGCACCGCATGATCCGCGAGGCGGGGGCCGAGAGCTGCTACGTCGACTACCACCCGTCGTTCGGGGCGAGCCCGTTCGGCAAGGTCATCTGCACGTCGGTCAACGACGCGGCCCTGCACGGCCTGCCGCATCGCTACCGCCTGCGCGACGGAGACCTGCTCAGCCTCGACTTCGCCGCCTCGGTGGACGGTTGGGTCGCCGACTCGGCCGTGTCGTTCGTCGTCGGCGAGCGGGCATCGCCCGAGGACCTCCGCCTGATCGAGACCTGCGAGGTGGCCCTCGACGCCGGCATCGCGGCCCTGAGGCCGGGCGCCAAGCTCGGCGACGTCTCGGCTGCGATCGGACAGGTCGCTCGCGGGGCGGGTTACGGCGTCAACCTGCAGTTCGGCGGCCACGGGGTCGGACGCACCATGCACGGCGACCCCCACGTGCCGAACGACGGGCGCGCGGGGCGCGGGTGGCCCGTCCGACCGGGCCTCGTCGTCGCGATCGAGCCGTGGCTGATGCGCGGCACGGACGCGATCGTGACCGACGCCGACGGCTGGACGCTCCGCAGCGTCGACGGCTCGCGGGCCGCACACGTCGAGCACACCGTCGCCGTCACCGAGGACGGGCCGCTCGTGCTCACCGCGCGCGGGTGACCCGGACGGGCCGTCCCCGGCGGACCCTCCCCGGCGGGTCGGGCCGGGACGCCCGGACCGCGCAGGCTCGGCCCGATCAGTCGAGCAGGTCGGGCCGTACCCGGCGGGTGCGCTCGAGCTGCTGCTCGCGACGCCAGGTCGCGATCGCCGCGTGGTTGCCGCTCAGCAGCACCGGAGGCACGTCGAGACCCCGCCAGGACGCCGGCTTGGTGTAGCTGGGGTACTCGAGCAGGCCGTCTTCGTGGCTCTCTTCGGTGAGGCTCTCGGGGTTGCCCACGACGCCCGGGACGAGACGACCGATGGCCTCGATCATCGCCGTGACGGCGACCTCGCCACCGTTCAGCACGTAGTCGCCCAGGCTGATCTCGCGCACCGTCGCCCGGGTGGCGGCGTGCTCGACGACGCGCTGGTCGATGCCCTCGTACCGGCCGCAGATGAAGACCAGGTGCGGAGCGAACGCGAGCTCGCGAGCCGTGGCCTGGGTGAAGGGCGTGCCGGCCGGCGACGGAACGATCATGATCGTGTCGTCGGGCGTGGACGTCTCGCCGAAGACGTGGTCGAGCGCCTCGCCCCAGGGCTCGGGCCGCATGACCATGCCTGCCCCGCCACCGTAGGGGGTGTCGTCGACGGTGCGGTGCCGGTCGTGCGTGAAGTCACGCAGGTCGTGCACCTCGACGTCGAGCAGCTTCTGCTGCCGCGCCTTGCCGAGCAGCGAGATGTCGAGCACCCCGAAGAACTCGGGGAAGATCGACACGATGTCGATGCGCACGCGTCAGCGCTCGTCGTCGGGAGCGGACTCGCCGTCGGAGGCCGGTTCGTCGACGCCGTCGGCGACCGACTGGTCGACGTCGTCGGAGGCCGGCTCGTCGTCGGTGTCGGAGACCGGCACGTCGTCGGTGTCGTCGGCCGGCTCTTCGAAGAGTCCCGGCGGCGGGGTCACGACGACCACACCGGCCTCGACGTCGACCTTCGGCACGAGGGCCGAGACGAACGGGACGAGGACTTCGCCCGACGCGGTGTCGACCGCGAGCAGGTCTTGGGCCGGCAGGTGGTCGACCCGGGCCACGGTGCCCACGACGACGCCGTCACGCTCGACGCGGAGGCCGACCAACTGGTGGTCGTACCAGGCGTCCTCCTCGTGGGGCAGTTCGTCGGCGTCCTGGTCGACCCAGAGGATCGCCTTGACGAGCGACTCGGCCGCCGTGCGGTCGTCGACCCCGTCGAAGAAGCCCACCGGGTGGCTGTTGTACCAGCGCAGCTCGGTGAGGGTGAGGGTCCGGTCGTGCCAGGCGCTGTCGGCGGGCACCTGGAGGCGGAACACGGCACCCGGCACGAAGCGCTGCTCGGGGGTGTCGGTGAAGAGTTCGAGCTTGAGGGCGCCCTTGAGGCCGTGGGCCTTGGTCAGGCGCCCCACCCGGAGTTCGGTCTTGCGGTCGGACGGCACGGTTCTAGAGATCGCCGTCGACGACGTCGACCCGGACCCGCTTGCCGTCGGCCAGCGCGGTGATCAGGGTCCGGAGGGCCTTGGCGGTGCGACCGGCACGGCCGATGACGCGACCGAGGTCGTCCGCGTGGACGTGCACCTCGAGGACGTCGCCTCGTGGGGAGTTCTTCTCCACGACCTGCACCTCGTCCGGGTGATCGACGATCCCCCGGACGAGGTGTTCGAGTGCAGGTGCGAGCACCGACTACGCCTCGGTGGTCTCGGCGTCGTCGCTGGACTCGGCGGGAGCCTCGGCCTTGGCCGCGGGCTTCTCGGTCTTGGGCACGAGGACCGGCTTCTTCTTCTCGTCGGCGACGAAGGCCTCTTTCGGAGCCTTGGTCTTGACGGTGCTGACGGCGTCGGCGTCGCCCTTGAACTTGCCCCAGTCGCCCGTGAGCTTCAGCAGCGCGGCGACCTGCTCGGTCGGCTGAGCGCCGACGCCGAGCCAGTACTGCGCACGCTCGGACTCGACCTCGATGAACGAGGGCTCCTCGGTGGGGTGGTACTTGCCGATCTCTTCGATGACGCGACCGTCGCGCTTGGTGCGCGAGTCGGCGACGACGATGCGGTAGTAGGGGGCGCGGATCTTGCCCATGCGCTTGAGACGGATCTTGACAGCCACAATTCTCCTGTGTGATGTGATGTGGGCGAGTTGCCAGCCGTGAGCGTGGGGGCACACTCGGCTCGAAAGCTCTGATGGGAGTCGAACGTCGTCTGATTAGAGGGTCGGACGACAGAAGACTCGACCTCCCATTGTTGCAGACGAAAGGCCATCTGCACGAATTGCGTCTCGTCGTGTCCGGCACCGCGCCTCCTCGGCGTCACCGGACGTCACGGGCGGCGCAGGCCGGCCCGCCGGACGGCCCCGACCGGCACCCGACTGGCAGGATGGAACCGCCCTGACGCCCACGGGAAGGCCACGCGGATGCGCATCGATTTCACGACCTCAGAGCGGTCGACCCTCGGCGTCGAGTGGGAGCTCGCCCTCGTCGACCACGAGTCGGGAGAACTGGCGCCGCACGCCCCGGCGATCCTCGCCGACCTGGCCCACGTCAACGACGGCGGTCCGGAACGGTTGACCACCGAACTGCTCACCAACACGGTCGAGGTCGTCACGGGCGTGCACCGTCGGGTCGCCGACGCCGTCGACGACCTCCGGGGCACGATCGACCTGGTCCGGGGCCCGGCCTCCGTGCTCGGCGCCGACCTCATGTGCGCCGGAACGCATCCCTACAGCCGCTACGCCGACCAGGAGGTGACGCCCGACAAGGAGCGTTACGCCACCCTGATCGACCGGACGCGGTGGTGGGGCCGCCAGATGATGATCTGGGGCGTCCACGTCCACGTCGGCATCGACGACCAGGACAAGGTGCTGCCCATCCTCAACGGCATGCTCACCTACCTGCCGCACTTCCAGGCGCTGACGGCGTCGAGCCCGTTCTGGGTCGGCGAGGAGACCGGGTACGCCTCGAACCGCGCCCTGATGTTCCAGCAGCTCCCGACGGCGGGCTTGCCGCCCCAGTTCGCGACCTGGTCCGAGTACGAGGCCATGGTCGCCGACATGACCCACACCGGCGTGATCGACGACCACAGCGAGTTGCGCTGGGACCTCCGCCCCTCACCGAAGTGGGGCACCCTCGAGACGCGCGTCTTCGACGGCATCGCGACGACCGACGAGCTCGCCGCCGTGACGGCACTGGTGCAGTGCCTCGTCGACGACATGTCCGAGCGACTCGACCGCGGCGAGACCCTGACGAGCATGCAGCCGTGGTTCGTCCGCGAGAACAAGTGGCGCGCCGCCCGCTACGGCATGGACGCCATCGTGATCCAGAACGCGGCCGGCGACGAACGACTGGTGACGGACGACCTGCGCGAACTCGTGACGTCGCTCGAGCCGGCGGCCGAACGCCTCGGCTGCCTCGACGAACTGCACTCGCTCGCGACGATCACCGACCGCGGGGCCAGCTACCAGCGCCAGCTCACCGTCGCCGCCGCGCACGGGGGCGACCTGCGCCCCGTCGTGGCGTCGCTGGTCCGCGAGTTCGACGAAGGGCTGTCCGCAGCCGAGTGACCAGCCGCCTGCGGTGCGGCGGGAACACGACGACGCCCGCCCCGCAGCAGGCGGGGCGGGCGTCGAGGACCGTCAGGAGGCGCGGGTCGGCTCAGCCGCGTCCGAGCATCTTCTGCAGCGACGCGAGTTCTTCGGGCGAAGGCGCCGCGCCACCCGCGGCGGCCCCGCCGCCGCCGAGCCCGAAGCCCGAGCCGCCGGGAGCCGAGGACGCCGGCCTGGCACCCGTGGTGAGGGCAGCGTTCTGTGCGGCACGCTTGGCCGGGTTGCCGGCCTTGGAACCCTTCTTCTTGGGCTGCGCCTTCTTGCCGGCGTACGAGGCCCCGGGGATCGGCCCCATGCCGGGCACCTGGGGCACGCCGCCCTTGGCGACGGTCTTCATCATCTTCGACGCCTGCTCGAAGCGCTGGACGAGCTGGTTGACGTCGGTGACCGTCATGCCCGAACCGCGGGCGATGCGGAGGCGACGCGAGCCGTTGAGCAGCTTGGGCATCGCTCGCTCTTGCTTGGTCATCGACTGGATGATCGCCTCGGTGCGGACGATCTCGCGTTCGTCGAAGTTCTCGAGTTGCTCGCGCATGCCCTTGGCACCCGGCAGCATGCCGAGCATGCCCTTGATCGAACCCATCTTGCGCAGCTGCTGCATCTGCGTGAGGAAGTCGTCGAGCGTGAAGGAGTCGGTCGCGATCTTCTGCGCGACCGCCATCGCCTCTTCTTCGTCGAAGGCCTGCTGGGCCTGCTCGATCAGCGAGAGGATGTCGCCGAGGTCGAGGATGCGGCTCGCCATGCGGTCGGGGTGGAACGGCTCGAAGTCGTCGAGCGACTCACCCGTCGAGGCGAACATGATGGGGCGGCCGGTGACCGAGGCCACGCTGAGTGCGGCACCACCGCGGGCGTCTCCGTCGAGCTTCGAGAGCACGACGCCGGTGAAGTCCACACCGTCCTGGAAGGCCTTGGCGGTCGCGACGGCGTCCTGACCGATCATCGCGTCGATGACGAAGAGCACCTCGTCGGGATCGACCGCCTTGCGGATGTTCGCGGCCTGCTTCATGAGCTCGGCGTCGACGCCGAGACGGCCGGCCGTGTCGACGATGACGGTGTCGTACTGCTTGTCGCGGGCGTACTTGATGGCCTGCTTCGCGACCTTGACGGGGTCGCCGACGCCGTTGCCCGGCTCGGGCGCGAAGACGTGGGCACCGGCCTGCTCGCCGACGACCTGCAGCTGCGTCACCGCGTTGGGGCGCTGGAGGTCGGCCGCCACGAGCATGGGCGTGTGGCCGTCCTTCGCGAGCCACTTGGCCAGCTTGCCCGCGAGGGTCGTCTTGCCGGCACCCTGGAGGCCCGCGAGCATGATCACGGTCGGCGGGTTCTTCGCGAACTCGAGCCGGCGCTGCTGACCACCGAGGATCTGCACCAGTTCTTCGTTGACGATCTGGACGACCTGCTGCGCCGGGTTCAGCGCCTTGCTGACCTCGTCGCCGAGGGCGCGGTCGCGGACCGTGTTCGTGAAGGCCTTGACGACGTCGAACGCGACGTCGGCGTCGAGCAGGGCACGACGGATCTCACGCACGGTGCCGTCGACGTCGGCGGGGCTCAGCTTGCCCTTATTGCGGAGGTTCTTGAACGTTTCCGCGAGGCGGTCGGAGAGGGTTCCAAAAGTGGCCATGGTGCGCCCATCTTAACCGACCGTCGGCCTCCTGTGCTGCGTGGCCGCGCCTCCTCGGTCCGTCGTTGTTGTACCGAGTGCATCAATGGGCTTAGCCTCGGGGTGTGACCACGACGCGACGCACGGGCCTCACGGGCCCGCCACTCGACTACGACGAGGGCCTGCGCCTGCAGCGCGAGCTGCACGCCGACGTCGTGGCCGGCCGACTGGACTCGGCCCTCGTCCTCTGCCAGCACCCGTCGGTGTACACGGCGGGCACGCGGACGCAGCCCGCCGACCTGCCGCGCGACGGCTCCCCCGTGACCCGGGTGGACCGCGGCGGACGCATCACGTGGCACGGCCCCGGCCAGCTCGTGGCGTACCCGATCGTGCGCCTGCCCGAACCGCTGGACGTCGTCGCCCACGTCCGGGCGCTCGAGGCGTGCCTGATCGCCGTGTGCTCGGGCGTCGGGGTGTCGGCCGTCCGCGTCGAGGGGCGCAGCGGCGCCTGGGTGCGCAGACCGCTCGGCGACGAGAAGGTCGCGGCGGTCGGCGTGCGGGTCGCCGAGGGAGTGACGATGCACGGCGTCGCCCTCAACTGCGACGCCGACCTGTCGTCGTACGCCGGGATCGTGCCCTGCGGCATCACCGACGCCGGCGTGACCAGCCTGACCCGCGCCTCCGGGAGGCGCGTGGCCGTGACCGACGTCGCGGACGCCCTCGAGACCTCCCTGACCGCCTACCTGACCAGCCTCGAGACCGCCGGCCGCGTGCCGGCCCGAACCGACCCCGTGGGAGCCCACCGATGACGACGACCGCCCCCGAGGGACGACGCCTGCTGCGCGTCGAGGCCCGCAACGCCGAGACCCCGATCGAGAAGAAGCCGACCTGGATCAGGACGACCGCGAGGCAGGGCCCCGAGTACCGCGCCCTGACCGAGCTCGTGGTCGACAAGAAGCTGCACACGGTCTGCCAGGAGGCCGGCTGCCCGAACATCTTCGAGTGCTGGGAGGACCGCGAGGCCACGTTCCTGATCGGCGGCTCGCAGTGCACGCGGCGCTGCGACTTCTGTCAGATCGACACGGGCAGGCCGAGCCCGATCGACCGCCGCGAGCCCCTCTCGGTCGCGGAGTCGGTGCGCGAGATGGGGCTGCGCTACGCGACCGTCACGGGCGTCGCGCGCGACGACCTGGACGACGGAGGCGCGTGGCTCTACGCCGAGACCATCCGTCGCATCCACGAGCTGAACCCGGGCACGGGCGTCGAGATCCTCGTCCCCGACTTCAACGGTCGCCCCGAACTGCTCGCGCAGGTCTTCGACGCCCGTCCCGAGGTCTTCGCCCACAACGTCGAGACCGTGCCGCGCATCTTCAAGCGCATCCGCCCCGCGTTCACCTTCGAGCGGTCGCTCGACGTCATCCGGCAGGGGCACGACGCCGGCCTGGTCACCAAGTCGAACCTCATCCTCGGCATGGGCGAGGAACGCGACGAGGTGATCGACGCCCTCGAGCGCCTGAGGGAGGCGCACACCGACGTCATCACGCTGACCCAGTACCTGCGTCCCAGCCCGCGACACCTGCCGGTGGCGCGATGGGTGCACCCGGACGAGTTCGTCGACTTCCGAGAGATCGCGGAGGACATGGGGTTCAGCGGCGTGCTGGCCGGGCCGCTCGTGCGCTCGTCGTACCGGGCGGGCCGCCTCTGGGCGAGGGCGACCG
This sequence comes from Frigoribacterium sp. CFBP 13605, assembly GCF_014839405.1. Lineage (NCBI taxonomy): Bacteria > Bacillati > Actinomycetota > Actinomycetes > Micrococcales > Microbacteriaceae > Frigoribacterium > Frigoribacterium sp. CFBP 13605. The sequence continues at coordinate 26,674 of NZ_JACYNS010000023.1, forward strand.
AGGCGCGGGGCGAGGTCGTGCCCGAGGCCCTGCGACACCTGCTCGAGGCCGGGGCCGGGCGCCAGGCAGTGTGACCCGTGCCCGCCGGGGCTCGCTACGCGATGAGGTTCTGGACGAACACGTGCGGCGTGAAGCCCGTGAGGTCGCCGATGCCCTCGCCCTGCCCGACCAGCTTGATCGGGATGCCCGTCTGTTCTTGCACCGCGAGGACGAAGCCGCCGCGGGCCGAACCGTCGAGCTTCGTCAGCACGAGGCCCGTGACCCCGGCGTGCTCGATGAAGGCCTGCGCCTGGGCGAGGCCGTTCTGACCCGTCGTCGCGTCGAGCACGAGCAGCACCTCGGCGATCTCGGTCTGCTTCTCGACGACGCGCTTGATCTTGCCGAGCTCGTCCATCAGGCCCGACTTCGTCTGCAGGCGCCCGGCGGTGTCGATCAGGACGATCTCGATGCCCTCGCGCATGGCGAGCTCGACCGTCTGGAACGCCACGGACGCGGGGTCCTGCCCCTGTTGCTGCGGGCGGACGATGCGCGCTCCCGCCCGATCGGCCCAGGTCGCGACCTGCTCGACGGCCGCGGCCCGGAACGTGTCGGCCGCGCCCACGACGACCGAGCGGTCGTAGTTGCGGAGGAACTTGGCGAACTTGCCGATGGTGGTCGTCTTGCCGACGCCGTTGACGCCGACCATGAGCACGACGGCGGGTCGCGCGCTGAGCTTGAGGGTCGAGTCGAGCTTGGAGAGGCGCTCTTCGAGGGTCTCGCGCAGCATGCGCTTGAGGTCGGCGGGGTCGGTGGTCGAGTAGCGCTGCACCTTCGCCTGCAGGTCGTCGATGATCTGCTCGGTCACGTCCGGGCCGAAGTCGGCGCCGATCAGGGCGGCCTCGAGGTCGTCCCACGTGGTCTCGTCGATCGTCTTCTTGGCGAACATGCCACGGAGGGCACCGGAGAGGGACCAGGGAGAAGCCATGCGGGCCAGCATATTCGGCCCCGGGCGAGACCGCGGACGTGCAGAGGCTGTAAGCTCGCCAGGTTGAAGGGGAGTACTCCCACGCGGTGGCGTCGTCAATACGGAAGAGACCGATCTCGACCCGGTGCACCGGTTCGCAGCCGTCCTGATCAGGACGCGTCGCGAGTGGAGGAGACCTTCGGTACCCGCTGCGTACTGGAGGTACACACATGGACGTCCACTTCTTGACCTGGGCGATCACCATCGCCGGCATCATCGGCCTGCTGTTCTTCGACTTCTTCAGTCACGTGCGCACGCCGCACGAGCCGACCATCCGCGAATCGGCCATCTGGTCGGGCGTCTACATCGGCATCGCCGTCCTGTTCGGCGTCGGGGTCGGCGTCTTCTCGAACTGGACCTTCGGTGGCGAGTACTTCGCCGGCTACATCACCGAGAAGGCCCTCTCGGTCGACAACCTGTTCGTCTTCCTCATCATCATGACGAGCTTCGCGGTGCCCCGCATCTACCAGCAGAAGGTGCTGCTCGTCGGCATCGCCATCGCCCTGCTGTCGCGTGGTCTGTTCATCGCGGCGGGCGTCGTCATCATCGAGAACTTCTCGTGGGTCTTCTACCTCTTCGGCATCCTGCTCTTCTGGCTCGCCTACAGCCAGGTCAAGGGCGGCCACGGCGACGACGAGAAGGACGAGGCGGACAGCAAGCTCATCCGTGCCCTGCGCCGCGTCATCCCCACCTCGCAGGACTACGACGGCCAGAAGCTGACCACCAAGGTCGACGGCAAGCGCCTCTTCACCCCGCTCTTCCTCGTGATGGTCGCGATCGGCCTGACCGACGTGCTCTTCGCGCTCGACTCGATCCCGGCCATCTTCGGCCTCACGCAAGAGGCCTACATCGTCTTCACGGCGAACGCGTTCTCGCTGCTCGGCCTGCGCCAGCTGTACTTCCTCATCTCGGGCCTGCTCGAGCGCCTCGTCTACCTCGCCCAGGGCCTCGCGGTCATCCTCGCCTTCATCGGCGTCAAGCTGCTGTTCCACGCCCTGCACGTCAACGAGGTGCCGTTCATCAACGGCGGCGAGCCGATCACCTGGATCCCCGAGATCCCGATCTGGTTCTCCCTCGGCTTCATCGTGCTGACGATCGCCGTCGCGACCGTCGCCAGCCTCGCGAAGACCCGACGGGACGCCCGCGCGAAGGCCGGCGTCACGGCGAGCACCGACGACGACCACTGATCCCCCGACGGGCGGCCCCCACCGGGGCCGCCCGTCGCCACTCCCCCGCGGCACCCCCGCGGCCGCACCACGGAACGGAACACCCCGATGCGCCTCGAACTCATCCGCCACGGTCAGACCGACTGGAACCTCGCCGACAAGCTCCAGGGCTCCTCGGACATCCCCCTGAACGACACGGGCCGCGGCCAGGCCCTCGAGGCGGCTCGCCTGCTGGCCGGCGTCGAGTGGAGCGCCATCGTGTCGTCGCCGCTCTGGCGTGCCCGCGAGACCGCGGAGATCATCGCCGCCGAACTGGGCATCGAGCTGGGTGACGCCTACGACGAACTGATCGAGCGCGACTACGCTTCGCACGAGGGCCGCACCCCCGAGTCGCCGATCCCCGACCAGCCGAACGCGGACTACCCCGACATCGAACCGCGCGAGTCGGTGGCGGCCCGCGGACTCGGCGCCCTCGAGATGATCCGCGACACGCGGCTGCCCCTCGACGGTGACGACGCCCACATCGTCGTCGTCTGCCACGGCACGATCATCCGGTTCACCCTCGCCGAGATCCTCGGTCGCGAGGTGCCGCACATCGAGAACGCCGCGGCGAACACGGTCGAGTGGGACGGCACCGCCTGGCACGTGCTGAGCATCAACGGTGGGGTCGTCGACACGCCGATCGACTGACACCCCGGTGCCCCACGGGGCGCGACGAGAACGCAGGAGGCGCGGCCACGCAGGTCGCGCCTCCTGCGTTTCACGTCGGGGCCGGGCTCAGGAGGCGTCGGCGATGTCGCGCTCGGCCGTGCCGCCCGCGGCGGTGCCGGGCTCGGCGACGACGCGCTGGCCGACGACGGCACTGACCCCGTCCTGACGCATCGAGACGCCGTAGAGCGCGTCGGCGATCTCCATCGTGCGCTTCTGGTGCGTGATGACGATCAGTTGGCTCGACTCGCGGAGGTCCTCGAAGATCGTCAACAACCGGCCGAGGTTGGCGTCGTCCAGGGCCGCCTCGACCTCGTCCATGATGTAGAACGGGCTCGGCCGGGCCTTGAAGATCGCGATCAGCAATGCCACGGCGGCCAACGACCGCTCGCCCCCGGACAACAGCGACAGCCGCTCGATCTTCTTGCCGGCAGGCTTCACCGTCACCTCGATCCCGGTCGCCAGCAGGTCGTCGGGGTCGGTCAGGTGGAGCGAACCGCTGCCCCCCGGGAAGAGGATCGGGAAGACCCGGTCGAAGGCGGCCTGGGTGTCGGCGAACGCGCTCGCGAAGATGGTCTGCATCTTGTCGTCGATCTCGTCGATGATCGTCAGCAGGTCCGCGCGGGTGCCGGTCAGGTCGGCGAGCTGCTCGGTCAGGAAGAGGTGGCGCTGCTCGAGCGCCGCGAACTCCTCGAGGGCCAGGGGGTTCACCCGGCCGAGCCGGGCGAGCTTCTTCTCGGCCACGGCGAGCCGGCGCTGCTGCGTCGCGCGATCGAAGGGCACGCCCCGAGGAGGCGCGGTGGCGGCCCCGGCGAGGGTCGCGTCGTCGAGGTCGGCGGCACCGTCGGGTCCGCGGGCGGCACGGCCAGCGCCCTCCCCCGTGGCGTCGTCCTCGCCCGCGGCGTCGTCCTCGCCCGCGGCGTCGACGTCGACCAGGTCGACCTCGTCGTCCACGGACGGGCGGGTCGCGACCTCGTCGTCGCTCGGCACGAGCACGTGCGGTCCGTACTCGGCGACGAGGACGTCCTCGACGAGGCCGAGCTCGGAGCCGGCCCGTTCGAGCAGCCCGGACAGGTGCAGCGTCTTCTCGTAGATCTCCATCTCGAGGCCGTGCACGCTCTCGGTCACGGTGGCGAGCCGGTCGCGCAGCTCGCGCTCGGCTCCGCGGAGCGCCTGCAGCTCGGTGTTCTGCTCGGTCCGGGCCGCCTCGGCCTTCGCCAGGACCGCGCGCGCCTCGGCCACCGACCGGGCCGCGGCGTCCAGGGTCGGCGGCAGGGCCTCGAGCACCGACGACGTGGCGGCCATCTGGCGATGCCGCACCACCGTCTGACGGGCCTGGAGTTCGGCGGCCGCCCGTTGCTCGTCGAGTTGACGCTGCAGGGCCTCGGCCCGGGCGATCTCGGCCCGGACCCGTTCGCGGACGGTCTCGAGGGCGATGCGGCGCTCGGTCTCGACGGCGCGCGCCGTCTCGACCTCGGCCAGCAGGCCGTCGCGCGCCGACGCGTCGAGCAGCGGACGCGGGCGGGCGGCGTGTTCGTCGTGGGCGGCCGCCGCGGCGTCGACGGCGCGGCTCGCGGCGTCGACGGCCTCGACCGACGCGTCGAGCGCGACCGAGAGCCGATCGACCTCGGCCTCGGCGGCCTCGACCCGGGCACGCAGACGACCGAGCTGCTGCCCGTGGGAGGTGACCCGCGCCTCCTCGTCCCGGGCGGCGGCCGCTGCCTCTTTCGCTCGGGTACGCGTCGTGGCGAGCCGTTCCCGGAGCTCGGCGAGCCCGGGAGCGAGCCGCTCGATCTCGGTGGCCACGCCGGTGAGCCGCTCGGCGGCCGCATCGCGCTCGGCGACGAGCTCGAGACGCGACCGCTCGACGCCCGACCCGCCGCGCAGCACGTAGTCGGTCAGCACCTCGCCGGCCCGCGTGATGACGGTCACGGGGATCGGGTGGCCGGCGAGTGCCCGCCAGGCCGAGCGAGCGACCGCGAGGTCGTCGGCCACGACGGTGGCGGCCAGCAGTCCGAGCACCCCGGGAGGCGCGGTGACGACGGCCGTGGCGGCGACGGTCCCGGCCGGGAGATCGACGTCGAGCGTCGACCGGAGCCGCTCGGGCTCGGCCACGACGACCTCGACCCGACCGAGCTCGGCCTCGGTGGCGTGCGCGACCGCGTCGACGGCGGCCTCGACGTCGTCGGCCAGCACCGAGTCGACCACGCTGCCGAGCGCCGCCGCGACGGCGGCCTCGTAGCCGGGACTCACCTGGACGTGCTCGGCCACCAGGCCGCGGATGCCCGGTCGGCCCGCGGCGACCAGGGCGGCCGTGGCGTCGTTCTGGTCGAGGGCCAGCGAGAGCGCGCTGCGGCGGGCCGCGAGGGCGTCGCGCTCACGCTCG
>NZ_JACYNS010000024.1:0-30545 GCF_014839405.1 Frigoribacterium sp. CFBP 13605
CGCGGTCCGGGCCGGTCCGCAGGCGCGACGGCGGACGCCGACGACGCCCGTCGAGGAGGCGCGGGTCGACCGACCGGCGCGTCCGGCGGTCGACCGGCACCGCGCCTCCTGATGGAGGACTGGTACCGGGCGGTGCGCCAGCGCACCGGACTGCTAATGGAGGGCCCGCAGCCCGTCGGAGGCCAGTGGAACTACGACCACGACAACCGCGAGAAGCCGCCGAAGGGCGCGGCCACGCTCGGCCTGCCGCCGCAGGAGTGGCCCGAGGAGGACGACATCGACGCCGAGGTGCGGGCCGACCTCGAGCGCTGGGAGCGTGACGGGGTCGTCCGGCTCGTCGGCGACGACGCGCCCCGACGGTTCGCGGCGACCCGGGTCGAGGCGACGGCCGCGCTGGCGGACTTCGTCGAGGTGCGGCTGCCCGACTTCGGCCCGTTCGAGGACGCCACGCTCTCGGGCGACTGGACGATGGCGCACTCCCTGCTCAGCGCCCCCATGAACCTCGGGTTGCTCGACCCGCGCGAGGTCGTCGAGGCCGCCGTCGCGGCGTACCAGGCCGGCGATGCGCCCCTGCGCAGCGTCGAGGGGTTCACCCGGCAGATCGTCGGCTGGCGTGACTGGGTCTGGCACCTCTACTGGCACCTCGGCGAGGACTTCGCGACGACGAGCAACGCCCTCGGGGCGACGCAGCCCCTGCCCGACGTGTTCGCCGGGCTCGACGTCGAGGCCGTCGAGGCCGAGTGCCTCAGCGAGACGCTCGACGGCCTGCGGCGGCACGGCTGGAACCACCACATCCAGCGGCTGATGATCCTCGGCAACTGGGCCCTGCAACGCGGGGTCGACCCGGCGGCCCTCAACCAGTGGTTCGTCGACATGTACGTCGACGGCACGCCCTGGGTGATGCCGGCCAACGTCGTGGGCATGTCGCAGCACGCCGACGGCGGGATCGTCGCGACGAAGCCGTACGCGTCGGGTGGTGCCTACATCAACCGCATGACCGACCACTGCGGCTCGTGCCGGTTCGACCCGAAGAAGCGGCTCGGAGAGGACGCCTGCCCGGTGACCGCCGGCTACTGGGCGTTCCTCGACCGTGTCGAGCCGGTGCTCTCGGGCAATCCGCGCATGGGCCAGCAGTTCGCCGGGCTCCGCGGGCTCGCCGACCGCGAGGCCGTCGTCGAGCAGGAGCGCACCCGCACGACCTGGTGAGCCGCGGCGACCGACGCCGCCGGAGGTCGCACCACCGTCGCGTCGTCGAACCAGCCTCCGGGGTGGTTCGACGACGCGGCGACGGTGCGTCCTCGGAGGTGCCCCTCGTTAGGGTGACGGGAGCACCGGGCACAGCGAGCCCGAGGCAGATCACGAGGGAGCCCCCGATGACCACGACCATGCGCAGAACGGCCGTGACGGCCACCACCACGGGCGTGCTCGCCCTCGGCCTGCTGCTCGCCGGCTGCACCCCAGGAGGCGCGGGTGGCGGTGACGAGGCCGGTTCCGGTGGGTCCTCGGCCGGCTCGACGGAGGGCACCTTCGACGACCTCGCCAGCTGCGACGACGTCGGCTCGGCACTCGGCGGCGTCGTCGACGGCCTCGAGCTGCGCGACGACAGCACGTTCTCGGGTGACCAGGCGAACTGCCAGTGGGCCACCCCGACCACCGAGGCGACCGACGCCGCCGACGTGACGGCGATCGTCGTCCTCGCCCAGCGCCAGGAGTTCAGCGCCGACGACATCAGCGCCCAGACCTCGCAGATCGAGGGCACCGAGGGCGTCGAGACCGTCGACGACTCGCGCGTCCAGGCGTTCGGCGGCCAGGCCTTCTCACAGTCGGTGACGCAGCAGGGCATCACGGCCTCGGCCAGCACGGTCCTCTCGCCGCACGGCCTGATCGCCGTCACGGCGACCGGTGCGGGTGACGACGCCCCGCTCAGCACCGACGAGACGCTCGACGCCGCCTACGGCCTGTTCGACTGAGCTGCGCCGCGGCGGGCGTCCGTCCTCGTGACGTGCCCGCGCCTCCTCGTCCCGCTCGACACGTCGGTCGAGCGGTTCGGAAACGTCCTCGCGTGCGGGCCGAACCACGATTCGGGACCACTCGACGGGTCGCTCAGTCGACGCTGAGCTTCTTGAGCACGAAGTCGGCGATGACGCGTTGTCCGGCGTCGTTCGGGTGCACCCCGTCGGCCGAGAGCAGCGAGGCGATCCCGTCGGCGGGCAGGGCGTCGGCGAGGTCGACGTAGGCGCTGCCGGTCTCGGCCGCGAGGCGCTGCACGACGGCGTCGTACTCGGCGGCGTCGCCGGCCAGCCCCTCGGTGAGGTTCGTGCCCGGCACAAACTCGCCCATCAACAGGACCGACGGCGGGTCGTCGAGGCTCTGCAGGCCGTCGATCAGGGTGCGGTAGTCGTCCTCGAACTGGTCCGGCGTACGGCTGAACGCGTCGTTGGCGCCGAGCGTGATCGTGACCAGGTCGGGCTTGGTCGCGGCGATCGAGTCGAGGAACCCGGGCAGGTCGGCCGTGAAGGTGCGGGCCGTGGCGCCGGAGCGGGACGAGTCGAAGAGCGTGATGCCGCGGTCGCGATCGCCGTCGAAGGCGGTCAGACCCTCGAGGTCGACCGGCGTCTGCGCGTGGATCGTCACGGTGTGTGCGCCCGCGTCGAGCCCGGTCACGGACGTGATCCCGCTGGTGGCCATGGAGTCGCGGGTGTCGACCTCGACCGCCTCGCCGTCGTCGACGGCGTAGTCGAAGGTGCCGCGTCCGCTCGACCACCAGAGGTCGAGGTCGGTGCCCGTGAACGGGTACGTGGTGGTCGCGCCGGCACCGAGGGTGACCGCGCGGTAGCCGAGGTCGGCGGTGCGGGACGACGCCGACACCGATCCCTCGCTGCTCGAGGCCCAGCGGGCCCAGGTCGAGGCCGGGGGAGCGACGGCGAACGCGGCCGGCCGGTAGCCGACCCCGCCCGGCACGTCGTCGGTCGGGTAGCGCTCGCGCAGGCCGTCGAGGGTCAGGTCGATCCACCGGGAGTCCACGGTCGAGGCGCCCATGCCCTCGGAGATCGAGTCGCCGACGGCGACCCAGCGGGCGGAGTAGTCGTCGCGGGCGTCGAGGGCGGTCGCCCAGTCGGCGAGCTCCGAGGAGGCGCGGGTCGGCTGGGGAGAGGAGGTCCCGTCCGTGGAGGCGCCGCCCGTGGGCTCGCTCGGGTCGGTCGGGGCCGCCGTGCAGCCCGTGAGCAGGGCGAGGGCAGCGGCGACCGCGACCAGTCGGGTGGTTCGGGTCATGACGACGACGGTAGTCGAGGGGCGCGGGGGTCGTTCACCGGCGACGGCGTCGGCGCCCTCACGACTCGGTGACGGTGCCGCCCTCGACCCTCCAATGGCGATCGAGCCGGACCGTCTCGAGCATGCGCCGGTCGTGCGTGACGAGCAGCAGCGTGCCGTCGTACGACTCGAGGGCCTGCTCGAGCTGCTCGATGGCGGCGAGGTCGAGGTGGTTCGTGGGCTCGTCGAGCACGAGCACGTTGACGCCTCGGGCCTGCAGCAGGGCGAGGCCGGCGCGGGTGCGCTCGCCGGGCGAGAGCTCGTCGACCGGACGCGAGACGTGGTCGGCCTTGAGCCCGAACTTGGCGAGCAGCGTCCGCACCTCGGCCTGGGGCCAGTCCGGCACGAGCGCCTCGAACGCGTCGGCCAACGGCACGTCGCCGGCCAGCAGTGCCCTGGCCTGGTCGATCTCGCCGACGGCGATGCTGGCTCCGCGACTCGCGCCTCCTTCGCTGGGGGCCTGGCGGCCGAGCAGGCCGCGCAGCAGGGTCGACTTGCCGGCGCCGTTCGGGCCGGTGATGCCGATGCGGTCGCCGCCGTCCACCTGCAGCGACACCGGACCGAGCACGAACTCGCCCGTCGCGGGGTCGCCCTGGCGGAACACCGCACCGCTGAGGGTCGAGACGACCGAGCTCGACCGGGGTGCGGCACCGATCGTGAACTCGAGCTGCCACTCTTTGCGGGGCTCGTCGACCTCGTCGAGGCGCGCGATGCGGCTCTCCATCTGGCGGACCTTCTGGGCCTGCTTCTCGCTCGACTCGGCCGAGGCCTTGCGACGGATCTTGTCGTTGTCGGGGGCCTTCTTCATCGCGTTGCGGACGCCCTGGCTCGACCACTCGCGCTGGGTGCGGGCGCGGCCGACGAGGTCGGCCTTCTTCTCGGCGAACTCGTCGTAGGCCTCGCGGGCGTGACGGCGGGCCGTCTCGCGCTCGTCGAGGTAGGCGTCGTAGCCGCCGCCGAAGACGCGGTTCGACGACTGCGCGAGGTCGAGCTCGAGCACCTTCGTCACGCATCGGGCGAGGAACTCGCGGTCGTGGCTGACGAGGACGATGCCGCCCCGCTGCCCCTGCACGAAGCGCTCGAGTCGTTCGAGGCCGTCGAGGTCGAGGTCGTTCGTGGGCTCGTCGAGCAGCGCGACGTCGAAGCGGCTGAGCAGCAGGGCGGCGAGGCCGACGCGGGCGGCCTGGCCGCCGCTGAGGCCGGTCATCGGGCTGTCGGGGCCGACGGCTCCGTCGCGGTCACGGTCGAGGCCGAGGTCGGCGAGCACCTGCGGCAGGCGGTCGTCGAGGTCGGCGGCGCCGCTGGCGAGCCACCGGTCGAGGGCGGTCGAGTAGACGTCGGCTGGTTCGAGGCCGTCGGCTCGGGGCGAAGGGTCGGGGTCGCCGAGGGCGGCGGCGGCGGCGTCCATCTCGGCGGTGGCCTGCGTGCCGCCCGTGCGGCGGCCGATGTAGTCGGCGACGGTCTCTCCGGGGACGCGCTCGTGCTCCTGCGGCAGCCAGCCGACGAAGGCGTCGCCGGGGTTGAGGGTGATCGTGCCGGCCTGCGGCTCGTCGACCCCCGCCAGGAGGCGCAGCAACGTCGACTTGCCGGCCCCGTTCACGCCCACCACCCCCACGACGTCACCCGGGGCGACGGTCAGGTCGAGGTCGTCGAAGAGGGTGCGGTGCCCGTGGCCGCCGGCCAGGCCCTTGGCCACGAGTGAAGCGCTCATCCGCCCATTCTCGCGTACCGGGCGCCGGCCCGCGAGGCGGCCCTGGCGCCCTCCAGGCGGGGCTGGCATGCTCGGGGCATGGCCTCCCTCACTCGTCCCCGCCGCGGCAAGATCATCGCCGGAGTCTGCGCCGCCCTCGCGAACCGCTTCGGCATCAGCGCCTTCCTGGTGCGCCTGATCTTCGTGCTGTCGATCATCCTCCCGGGGCCCCAGGTGCTCGTGTACCTCGTGCTCTGGGTCGTGTTCCCGAAGGAGAACCGCTAGACCTCGCCCCGCGGGTCTGCCGATCGCCGGGTCGCGGCCCTCGCCCTGCGGGGCGCCGGGCGTGTGGCGCCGGGCGCGTGGCGCCGGGTTCGGGCGCTGGGTCAGCCCTTGGGCAGGGACCGCAGCAGCGCCTCCTGCAGGTAGCCCAGCCAGTCGAAGACGTGGCCCATCGCCTGCAGCTGACGGTCACCGCCCTCGGGGAGGCCGTCACCCGTGACCCCCAGGCGCTCGCCGAGGGTCAGGCGAAGGTCGTTGAGGGTGCGCAGCCACGACTGCTGGGCGGCACGGTCGAGCGTCGACCCCGCTTCGCCGAGCGTCGCCAGCACCGCCCGGCCGTTCTCGACCTTGCGCCGGGTCAGGCCGTCGGCCGTGAACCGCCGGAACTCGGCGGCCGCCTCGGCGTCGTCGCGGTACGCCGCCGGCAGGAGGCGCGCCAGGGCCGGATCGCCCTCGTCACCGTTCTCGAGCAGCGACAGCAGTTGACCGACCAGGTCGGTGAGCAGGCCCCGCTCGTCGGCGTCGAGCCGCACGCGGATCTCGTCGCCGCCCCGGGGGCGGACGAACGGCACCAGCGTCACGCCTCGTCCTCCTTCGAGAGGGTCGCCCACAGGCCGTAGTCGTGCATCGCCTCGACGTGCCGTTCCATCTCTTCACGGTTGCCCGTGGCGACGACCGCACGACCCTCGGTGTGGACCCGCATCATCAGGCGCTTCGCCTCGGCCCGGCCGAAGCCGAAGTAGGTCTCGAAGACGTGCGTGACGTAGGTCATCAGGTTGACCGGGTCGTCCCAGACGAGCGTCACCCAGGGGGTGTCGGGCGAGGTCAGGAGGCGCTGGTCGGCCTCCGTTCCCGTGCGGGTGTCGTCGAGGGTGGGGCTCACCTGTCCAGGGTGTCACACGGTCGCCGAGCGGGTTCCCCGTCAGGGGTCGTCTTGTTATGCTGTGCGGGTCGCGACTGGCGTTCAGATGGTCACCATCGGGGAGCGACTGACACACGTGCGTGGCCGTACGCCTGGGCCACGACATCCGACCTCCGTCCGTCCCGTGTGCCAAGGAGTCCTCCGTGACCATCTCCGACCAGACCAGCGCCCAGACCGTCGCCTCGTCCGCCGAGTCGACCGATCGCCAGCCGTCGACCTTCAACCAGCCGCTCTCGGTCGTCGACCCCGAGATCGCCGCCGTCCTCGAGCAAGAGCTGGGGCGCCAGCGCGACTACCTCGAGATGATCGCCTCCGAGAACTTCGTGCCGCGTGCCGTGCTCGAGTCGCAGGGTTCGGTGCTGACGAACAAGTACGCCGAGGGCTACCCGGGTCGTCGCTACTACGGCGGTTGCGAGTTCGTCGACGTCGCCGAGAACCTCGCCATCGAGCGCGCCAAGTCGCTGTTCGGCGCCGAGTTCGCCAACGTCCAGCCGCACTCGGGTGCCCAGGCGAACGCCGCCGTGCTCGCCGCGATCGCCGACATCGGCGACACGATCCTCGGTCTCGAGCTGTCGCACGGCGGCCACCTGACCCACGGCATGAAGCTCAACTTCTCGGGCAAGATGTACAAGGCCGTGGCCTACGAGGTCGACCCCGAGACCTACCTGATCGACATGGACGTCGTCCGTCGCCAGGCGATCGAGCACCAGCCCAAGGTCATCATCGCCGGCTGGTCGGCCTACCCCCGTCAGCTCGACTTCGCGGCCTTCCGCGCCATCGCCGACGAGGTGGGCGCCTACCTCTGGGTCGACATGGCGCACTTCGCCGGCCTCGTCGCCGCGGGCCTGCACCCGTCGCCCCTGCCGCACGCGCACGTGGTCTCGTCGACGGTGCACAAGACCCTCGCGGGTCCCCGCTCGGGCGTGATCCTCTCGAACCACGAGCCGCTGTTCAAGAAGCTCAACTCGGCCGTGTTCCCGGGCCAGCAGGGCGGCCCCCTGATGCACGTCATCGCGGCCAAGGCGACGGCGTTCAAGCTCGCCGCCGAGCCCGAGTTCAAGGACCGTCAAGAGCGCACCATCCGCGGTGCCCAGGCCCTCGCGGCCCGTCTGACGGCCGACGACGCCAAGGCCGCCGGGGTCGACGTGCTCACCGGTGGCACCGACGTGCACCTGGTGCTCGTCGACCTGCGCGCCAGCGAGGTCGACGGCAAGCAGGCCGAGAACCTGCTGCACGACGTCGGCATCACGGTGAACCGCAACTCGGTGCCGTGGGACCCCCGCCCGCCGATGGTCACCTCGGGCGTGCGCATCGGCACGTCGGCCCTCGCCACCCGTGGCTTCTCGGATGACGAGTTCGCCGAGGTCGCCGACATCATCGCGCTCACGCTGATGCCCTCGCCCGACGTCGAGGCCCTCGCGGCCCGCGTCAAGGCGCTGACCGACGCGTTCCCGCTCTACGCGTGAGCGCTGACGTCGCGGCCGGGACTCCGGCGGACGTCGGGGTCGGGGCCTCGTCACGGGGTGCGGTGGGCGTCGAGCGTGCCCGTTTCGTCCCCGGCGACGACTCGTCCGCCGTGAAGATCGACGGCACGGCTCTGGCCGCCGCCGTCAAGGACGACCTGCGCCTCCGGGTGGACGCCCTCAAGGCCCGGGGCATCGCGCCGGGGCTCGGGACGATCCTCGTCGGGGCGAACCCCGGTTCGCTGTCCTACGTCGCGGGCAAGCACCGTGACTGCGCCGAGGTCGGCATCGAGTCGATCCGCATCGATCTGCCCGACACGGCGACCGAGGACGAGATCCGTCGGGCGATCGAGACGATGAACGCCGACCCCGCGGTCACGGCGTTCATCATCCAGTTGCCGTTGCCCGCCGGCATCGACCCGACGGCGATGCTCGAGCTCATGGACCCGGCCAAGGACGCCGACGGCCTGCACCCGGTCAACCTCGGCGAGCTCGTGCTGGCCGTGCCCGGCGGCAAGGGGTCGATCGACACGCCCCTGCCCTGCACGCCGCGCGGCATCGTCGAGATGCTGCACGCCTACGACATCCCGATCGCGGGGACGCACGTCACGATCATCGGCCAGGGGCTGACGGTCGGGCGGCCGCTCGGGCTGCTGTTGACCCGCCTCGAGGCGACGGCGACGCTGACGCACTCCCGGACGGTCGACGTCGCCGCCGAGGTGCGCCGGGCCGACATCGTCGTGGCCGCCGCGGGCGTCGCGGGGCTGGTCAAGCCGGACTGGGTGAAGCCCGGGGCCGCCGTGATCGACGTGGGCATCACCCGCGTGCTGAACGAGGAGACGGGCAAGTACAAGCTGCGCGGAGACGTCGATCCGGCCGTCGCCGCGGTCGCGGGCTTCCAGTCGCCCGTGCCGGGTGGGGTCGGGCCGATGACCCGGGCCATGCTGCTGAAGAACGTGGTCGAGGCCGCCGAGCGTCCCTGACGCCGGGGCCTGCCGGGCGTGCTGCCGCTGCCCGCACCACGCCAGGAGATGAGCACAGCGCCAGGTTTTCCCCTGGCGCTGTGCTCATCTCGTGGTGCTGTGCCCATCTCGTGGCGCTGCGTCGGGGTCGTGCCCTCATCCCGCCACGGACTCGACACGCCGCCACGCAATGACGTGGCGGCGTATTGACCTCGTGGCGGGGAGCACTGCCGCCGCCCCCACCACGCCAGAAGATGGTCACAGCACCAGGTTTTCCCCTGGCGCTGTGCTCATCTCGTGGTGCGATGCCCAACTCGTGGCGCGATGCCCATCTCGTGGCGCAGCACCCACGCCGTGGCGCTGTGCCCGTGGCAGGGCAGCCCGGCGTCAGGCGTCGCGGCGGGCGCCCTCGGCGGCGTGCACCGTGAAGACGGTCGGAGCCGTGTAGCCGGCCTCGGCGAAGGCGGCGACGATCGCGGCTTCGACGTCGGCGCGGGCCTCGGTGGGGACGAGCGCGATGGCCGACCCGCCGAAACCGCCCCCCGTCATGCGGGCACCCACGGCACCGGTCGCCTGGGCGGTGGCGACGGCGAGGTCCAACTCGGGGACCGAGATCTCGAAGTCGTCGCGCATCGACACGTGCGAGGCGTCGAGCAGATGGCCGATCGCCTGCGGGCCGTCGGTGCGCAGCGTGCGGACGGTGTCGAGCACGCGCTGGTTCTCGGTGACGACGTGACGGACGCGACGGAAGGTCTCGTCGTCGAGCAGCTCTTCGGCCCGACCGAGGTCGTCGGCGTCGAGGTCGCGCAGGGAGTCGACGCCGAGGGCGGCGGCACCCTTCTCGCACGACGCGCGACGCTCGACGTAGCCGCCGGTGGCGTGGGCGTGCTCGACGTGCGTGTCGACGACGAGCACCTCGAGGCCGGCGGCGGCGAAGCCGAGGTCGACGACGTCGGCGTCGAGGCTGCGGCAGTCGAGGAACACCCCCGAGTCGGCCTCGCCCAGCAGCGACGCGGACTGGTCCATGATGCCCGTGGGTGCGCCGACGACCTCGTTCTCGGCGAGTTGCCCGACCGCGGCCAGGGCTGAGCGGTTGACGTCCAGCGACCAGAGCTCGGCGAAGGCCACGGCCACCGAGCACTCGAGCGCCGCGGACGACGAGAGCCCCGCGCCGACCGGCACCTCGGATTCGACGAACAGGTCGAGGCCGGGGACGCCCGACAGGTCGATGGTCGACAGGTCGCCCCCGGCGGCCGCGAACGAGGGTGAGTCGGCGCGGTCGTGTGCGACCGACAACGCCCAGGCGATGCCGAGGGCGTACGCCGACCAACCCGACATCGATGCCGGGTCGAGGTCGTCCAGCGACACCTCGTGCACGCCGCCCTCGAACGACGACGCCACGCGCAGCAGGCGGTCGTCGCGCCGACCGACGGTGACGGTGGTGCGTCGGTCGATGGCGAAGGGCAGCACGAAGCCGTCGTTGTAGTCGGTGTGCTCGCCGATGAGGTTCACGCGGCCCGGGGCGGACCAGCGTCCGGCGACCTCGGTGTCGAAGACCTCGCGGAAGCCCTGGGGAGTGGTGGTGTCGGTCATGATCGCTCGATCGCCTCTCGGATTCGGTCGGCCTGCACCTCGGGGACGAGGTCGCCCACCCAGGCTCCCATCGCTGCCTCGGAGCCTGCCAGGAACTTCAACTTGCTCTCGGCCCGGCGAGGCGAGGTGATCTGCAGCATCAGGCGCACGGTGTCGCGTCCGACGCCGACCGGGGCCTGGTGCCAGGCGGCGATGTAGGGCGTCGGGTCGTCGTACAGGCCGTCGACACCGCGCAGGAGGCGCCGGTACATGACCGCGAGCTCGTCGCGTTCGTCGTCGGTCAGCGCCGCGAAGTCGGGGGCGTGACGGTGCGGCAGCAGGTGGATCTCGATGGGCCATCGCGCGGCGAACGGGACGAACGCCGTGAAGTGCTCGCCCGCGAGGACGACGCGGGGGCCGGAGCGTTCGCGGTCGAGCAGGTCGGCGAAGAGGGTCGGCCCGTAGATCTCGATGCTGTCGAGCAGCCGCGTGGTGCGCGGCGTGACGTAGGGGTAGGCGTAGATCTGACCGTGCGGGTGGTGCAGGGTGACGCCGATGGCCTGGCCGCGGTTCTCGAAGGGGAACACCTGCTGGATGCCGGGCAGGGCCGACAGGGCGGCCGTGCGGTCGGCCCAGGCCTCGACCACGGTGCGGGCGCGCGACTCGCTCAGGTCGGCGAACGACCCGTGGGTCTCGGGGCTGAAGCAGACGACCTCGCACCGGCCGACGCTGCGCAGGGTGCGTTCGAGGCCGATGCGGGTCAGGTCGTCGAGGCCCTCGGGAGCGTCGTCGCTCTCGAGCAGCGGCCCGAACGACGGCGAGCGGTTCTCGAACACGGCGACGTCGTAGACGTCGGGGATCTCGGACGGGTTGGTCTCGCTGGCCGGCGCCAACGGGTCGAGCTCGGCCGGGGGCAGGAACACGCGGTTCTGCCGCGACGCGGCGATCGAGACCCACTCGCCGGTGAGGACGTCTTGTCGCATGGTCGCCGTGTCGGGCCGCGGATCGAGCGTGCGCGCGTCGACGCGTCGCTCGGCCGTGAGCGTGGTGTCGGCGTCGTCGAAGTAGATGAGTTCGCGACCGTCGGACAGGACCGTCGCGCGTTTCGTGATGGACGACATCGCGCCTCCTTCAGTTCGGGGCACTCGCGACCACGATTTGCAGTTGCGAAAGTACGTGAAAGCATACGAAACTAGCCGGGTGAACGGCAACTCGACCCCGCCCCCGGTGCCGCAGCCCGCGCCGCTGCCGGGTGAGCGGCGTCGCGACCGCATCGCCGACCTCGTCGGGCGTCGCGGCTTCGTCCGCACGGCCGAGCTGGCGCGCGAGTTCCGGCTGTCCGAGGTGACGATCCGCACCGACCTCGAGAGCCTGGCGGCCGACGGCCTGCTCTCGCGCGTGCACGGTGGGGCGCTGTCCGTCGACCGCCCGGCCGAGCGACCGTTCGAAGAAGAGAGCTCGGTCTCGACCGAGGCCAAGTGGGCCATCGGGGTCGAGGCCGCGTCGCTCGTGCGGTCGGGTGACTGCGTCGTGCTCGACGTCGGCACGACCACCACCCAGATCGCTCTGGCCCTGCTCGAACGGCACGACCTCGAGGGCGTCGTGGTCGTGACGAACGGCCTCACCATCGCGCTGGCGCTCGAGCAGGCCGTGCCCCGGTTCACGGTCATCGTGTCCGGCGGCACCCTGCGGCCGTTGCAGCACTCGCTGGTCAACCCGCTGGCGACGAGCGTGTTCGCGAGCGTCACGGCCGACCTGGCGTTCATCGGCTGCACCGGCGTCCACGCCCTGCACGGGGTGACGAACGTCAACCTGCCCGAGACCGACCTCAAGCGCCTCATGACCCAGACCGCCCGCCGGTCGTACATCGTCGCCGACGGCAGCAAGCTCGGCGAGGCCCACCTCGGCGTCATCGGTCCGCTCGACACCTTCGAGGCGCTCATCACGGCGGGGGCCGACGAGGCGCCCGTCGCCGAGCTGCGTCGAGCCGGCCTCGCCGTCGTCACCGCAGGAGGCGCGGGCGGGGTCGACGCGCCTCCTCGCGACCCTGCCCCCTCGCGTCCCTGAGCCCCGGCCCCCGTCGCGGGGCCTCGAGCGATCCCGGACGCCACCGACACCCGAGAGCGAGACTGGAACGATGACGACGAGCAGCCCGACCGGAGAACAGTACGACCTCGCCCTGGAGCACGACGGGCACCGCGTCACGGGTGTGGTCACGCAGGTGGCAGCGGGCATCCGCGCGCTGGCCGTCGACGGCATCGCCCTCACCGAGACCTTCGGTGCCGACGAGGTGCCGCCGTCCGCCTGCGGCATCACCCTCGTGCCCTGGCCGAACCGGGTCGCGCGCGGCCGATGGACGCTCGACGGCCGTGAGCAGCAGCTCGACCTGACCGAGCCGTCCAAGGGCAACGCCAGCCACGGGCTGCTGCGCTACACGGCCTACCAGGTGGTCGACCGCGAGCCCCACGCCGTGACGCTCGGAGCGACGGTGTTCCCCCAGCACGGCTATCCGTTCGAGCTCGACACGAGCGTGCGGCACGAGCTCGTCCCGGACGGCATGGTCGTGACGCACACCATCACGAACGTCGGCCCGGACCGGGCCCCGTTCGCCGTCGGGTCGCACCCGTTCTTCCGTGTGGGCGACCACGATCCGGCGACGCTGACCGTCACGCTGGCGGCCTCGACGCGGTACGAGACCGACGAGGCGAGCATCCCGGTCGGCACGGTGCCGGTGGCCGGCACCGCGTTCGACCTCTCGCAGGGCCCTCGCCTGGGCGACCTCGACCTCGACACGGGTTACCGCGACGTCGAGCCCGACGCCGACGGCATCCGCACGACGACCTTCACGGCCCCCGACGGCTCGGCGACCGAACTCTGGCAAGATCCGTCGTTCGAGTACGTGCAGGTGTTCACGCCCCGCAACTTCCCCCGGGGCGGGGTCGAGGGGCTGGCCGTCGCCGCCGAACCGATGACGGCACCGGCCAACGCGCTGGCCTCGGGCGAGGGTCTGCGCTGGCTCGAGCCGGGCGAGACGTGGACGGGCACGTGGGGCGTGCGGTACCGGGCGTCCGGCTCATGACGATGACGTGGCGGTTCGTCGCGACTCGCTCGAGGGTCAATGTCCAGAAAACGCGAACCTGAGACCGGCACGATGCCGGGCGCGTAACGTCGAGTGCTGTCTCCCCAGGGTCCCGTAACCCTGGCGTACCCCGTAACGACCGCGTCGGCTTGCCCGACACGTGTCGCGAGGAGGCCGAGCGCCCCTCCCGGCCCGAACCGGAGGGGCGCTTTCTCTCGCCCTCAACAGACTCGTCGAGACGCGGAGGCGGACAAGGCGTAGGTTCTGCGCATGCCAGGTGGGTGGGACCCACCTGAAATCGGGGGACAGGATTCGGGTTCGGTCTCTCGTGGTGGGGCCGCCGCATTCGGGTGCGACGTCGGCCCCACCTTCCTGGTCGGAAGGCGGCCGTCCGTGACGGGCGACGACGTCGGAGCGATGTGGCGACGGCGACGCGTACAGGTGGGCCCCGTGGGGCTCGAACCCACGACCCGCGGATTAAAAGTCCGATGCTCTACCAACTGAGCTAGAGGCCCGTGCGCGTCCACTTTACGGGATGCCGCGCCTCCTGGCCGCCAGGCCGACCCGCGCCTCCTCGGTGTCAACGGGTGTCGACGGGTGCGCCCGGTGCAGGCGGTGATGCCGTGGGCGAACGCTCGGCTCGGTGTCGGTGGTCGCGCCTATCGTGGGTCCGGTGCCGAGACCATTCCACCGCCCCACCCAGTTCTCGGGGTCCGAGTTCGAAGCCTTCCAGGGCGGAGACGACCCCGCGACGATGAACCGCGTCGCCCACGAGTCGGCCTCGGCCCTCGTCGCGCGCGTCAAGCACGACCCGAGCCCCGAGATCCTCGACCGGCTAGTCACCTTCACCGACGAGCACGGCATCGACGCGGTCGCCGAGCTCTGGGCCCGGGCCAGTCCCCACAGCCTGCCGGGCGCCCTCTGGCGCATCTACCTCGTGCGGGCCGTCATCCGGCAGAACCCGGTCGAGGTCACCCAGCTCTTCGAGCGCGGAGTCGAGGTCGCCACCACGATCGACCCGGTCGTCGCGGGTGCGCCGGCTCCGGCCAGCCCGGAAGAGATCCTCGAACTCGCCGACCTGATCCTTCGCGGGGTCTTCGTCGGCGACTTCGCCATCGCCCTCGAGCGGGGTGCCGCGTTCTGCCGCCTCGCCGCCGCCGGCGCCACCTCGGTCGCCGACGACCAGGACGCCGTCGGGTCCGACCGCGCGGGCGAACTCACCCGTCGCGCCCTGCGCTTCAGCGAGCTCGGGGTCGACCTCGTCGCCTGCGCCCACCTGTGGCGCGACGACAGCCTCGACTGAACACCGCCGCCGCCCGCGCGGGCGGGCCTGCGCCGCGCTGCGGAGGGCGGCACGGCCGAGGGCGACCGCCGACGGCCGACGGCCGACCGCCCCACGCTCGACACGCGCGGACCCGCCTCGCGTTCGCACGACGCGAACTCGGCGGACCGCTCGGCCCGAGGCGGGTAAAGTCTTCTCCGTCGGGCCGCAGTAACCCCGGGCTCCAAATTTAGCCGCTTCGAGCGGCCTCGCGCCGAGAGGCGTTTCTGCGGTCCGGCGCCTCTTCCTCCCGAGGCGGGTCCTCGGTCGAGAACCGACGTGACGACCGACCGTCGGCTTCCTTCCCGCCGGCACCGCGCCTCCTCGGCTCGTCGGTGTGGGTACGTCGCGAGCAGGCGACGGCGTCGGGGGACCGCTGGGTGAGGGTGTCCGCGCATCGGGGCGAACCCGTCGGCTCGTGCACGCCTGGCGGTCCGCCCCTGTCGGTTCCACACCCGGGGTCCGATCGAGCGACACGAGCGCGCCGGGATGTTCACCCAATCCGGCGGGCCCCCCGTGCCGAATCATTGACGTGAGGGATCCACGATCCCCCGCCGACACCCGTCCTCCCTTAGTTTCGGGCGTCGGCGGGCTGGTCTCCCTGCGATGCACCGGGCCTGAACGCCATCCCAGACGGACGCATCGCAGGGAGTCCCGTCCGCACCACGAACACACCGCACCACGAACACACCGCACCACGAACACACCGCACCACATCACGATCCGCCCCGGATCGTGACCCACGACCCGACGAACAGTGCGACCGGAGGTGAACCCTGACATGCTCGAACTCGTGACCCGAGAGACAGAGACACCCGAGAGCGGGCCTGCTCCGTCGACCCCCGACATGTTGTTGCCGCGGGTCGCGCAGGGTGATCAGGCCGCTTTCGCCGAGCTGTACGACCAGACGGCGCCCCGCGTGCTGGGTCTGATCAAGCGCCTCCTGAAAGACCACGCCCAGTCCGAAGAGGTGGCCCAAGAGGTCTTCCTCGAGATCTGGCAGAACGCCACGCGCTTCGACTCCACCCGGGGCAGCGCCGCCAGCTGGATGCTCACGATGGCGCACCGACGAGCCGTCGACCGCATCCGCGCCTCCCAGGCCGGCCGCGATCGCGACCTCAAGATCGGCGTGCGCGACCTCGAGACCGACTTCGACTCGGTCACCGAGTCCGTCGAGATCCGCATCGAGCACGAGCGGGTCGAGCGGGCCCTCGGACGCCTCACCGAACTGCAACGGCAGGCGGTGAAGCTCGCCTACTACGGCGGCCTCAGCCACAGCGAGGTCGCGAAACTGTTGGACGTGCCGATCGGCACGGTCAAGACCAGACTGCGCGACGGCATGATCCGTCTGCGCGACGAGATGGGGGTGGCTTCGTGACCGACCACGACGAGCCCACGCACGGCCGCCACGCGGACGACGCGGGCACCACGAGAACCGACACCGACAACCTGTCCGGCGCCTACGTGCTCAACGCACTGAGCGACGACGAACGACACGCGTTCGAGGCACTCCTCGACGACACATCAGACCAGCACGACGACACCAGGACGGAGGTGGCCGAATTGAGAGAGACCGCATTGTTGCTCGCTCACGCGGCCCGGCCCGTCACCCCGTCGGCCGGGCTCCGCGCAAGCGTGCTCGACCTCATCGCGTCGACGCCGCAGCTCGCGCCGCTCACGGCGACGGCGGCACCGACGAGCCCCACGGCAGACCACGACATCGCGACGACCGCAGGAGGCGCGGGTGACGACGACCACGCACGTCGCGTCGAGCGCACCCCCGCCCCCGAGATGGAGCCGAGCGAATCCGAGGGTGCTCGCGTCCTCACGCCGACCGGAGCCGCGCACCGTCGTTGGTTCACGCGCCCCGTCGCCGTCCTCGGGGCGGCCGCCGCGGCCGCCGCGCTCTTCTTCGGCGGTGGAGCCCTCGTCGAGGGCCTCGGTCAGTCCGGCCAGCAGCAGGAACAGCAGGCTTCGGGCATCGACGAGATCTACGCCGCGAGCGACTTCCAACGCTCGGTGGCCGACGTCAGCACCGGCGGCAAGGCGACGCTCATCTGGTCGGACGAGCTCGGTCGCTCGGCCGTCGTCGTCGACGGGATGACCTCGCTGCCCGGTGACCAGACCTACGAGCTCTGGTACATCAACGATGACGGCGCCGTCCCCGCGGGCACCTTCGACGCCTCGTCGAGCGCCCCGGCCACGCACCTGCTCAAGGGTGAGATGAACGCGGGCGACACGATCGGCATCACGGTCGAGCCGGCGGGTGGCTCGTCCTCGCCGACCAGCGACCCGGTCGTCGCCATCCCCAGCGCCTGACCCGTCGCCACGCCAGAAGAGGCGGTCCACCACGTGGTGGACCGCCTCTTCTCGTGTGCCCCTCACGGACACGCGGCGTGCGGGTGCGCCTCACCCCGAGGAGGCGCGGCGCCGATCAGCCGAAACGTCCCGACACGTAGTCTTCCGTGGCCTGCACGCTCGGGTTCGAGAACATCTTCGCGGTGTCGTCGTACTCGATGAGCTTGCCTGGCTTGCCGGTGCCGGCGATGTTGAAGAACGCGGTCTTGTCGCTGACGCGGCTGGCCTGCTGCATGTTGTGGGTCACGATGACGATCGTGTACTGCTGCTTGAGCTCCTCGATGAGGTCCTCGATGGCGAGCGTCGAGATCGGGTCGAGGGCCGAGCAGGGCTCGTCCATCAGCACGACGTCGGGGGAGACCGCGATGGCCCGCGCGATGCAGAGGCGCTGCTGCTGACCACCCGAGAGGCCCGAGCCGGGCTTGTCGAGGCGGTCCTTGACCTCGTTCCAGAGGTTCGCGCCCTGCAGCGACGACTCGACGAGGCCGTCCTGGTCGCTCTTCGACATGCGGCGGTTGTTGAGCTTGACGCCCGCGAGCACGTTGTCGCGGATGCTCATCGTCGGGAACGGGTTGGGGCGCTGGAACACCATGCCGACCTGTCGACGGACCAGGACGGGGTCGACGCCGGGGCTGTAGAGGTCGTTGCCGTCGATCAGCACCTCGCCCTCCACGTAGGCACCGGGGATGACCTCGTGCATGCGGTTCAGCGTGCGCAGGAAGGTCGACTTGCCACAGCCGGACGGGCCGATGAACGCGGTGACCGTGCGGGGCTCGATGGTGATGTTGACGTCTTCGACAGCCTTGAACTTGCTGTAGTAGACGTTGAGGTCGTTGACCTCGATGCGCTTGGACACGGTGATTCCTTCGGGGTGGGAGCCGGGCGGGAGCCGGGACGGGGTGTGGGTCGGGGCGGCCGGGTCAGCGGCCGAGCTTGGGGGCGAACACGCGGGCGATCAGGCGGGCCAGCAGGTTCAGCGCCATGACCATCAGGATCAGGGTGAGGGCGGAGGTCCAGGCCCGGTCGATGAAGGCCGCCGCGTCGGTGCCCTGGCTGACGTACGAGCTGTAGGCGAACACCGGCAGCGACTGCATGCGACCGTCGAAGAGGTTGTAGTTCATGCTCGCGGTGAAGCCGGCCGTGATCAAGAGCGGAGCGGTCTCGCCGATGATGCGCGCGATGGCCAGCATGACGCCGGTCGTGATGCCCGCGACCGAGGTGGGGATGACCACCTTGACGATGGTCAGCCACTTCGGGACGCCGAGGGCGTAGGCCGCTTCTCGCAACTCGTTCGGCACGAGCTTCAGCATCTCTTCCGTGCTGCGCACCACCACGGGGATCATCAGGACGGCGAGGGCCACGGAGCCGGCCGCGCCCATGCGGACCCCTTCGCCGAAGAAGATCACGAACAGGGCGTAGGCGAACAGGCCGGCGACGATCGAGGGGATGCCCGTCATGACGTCGACGAAGAACGTGATGGCGCGGGCCAGGCGGCCCTGACCGTACTCGACGAGGTAGATGGCGGTCAGCAGGCCGATCGGCACCGAGATGACGGCGGCCAGCGCCGTGATCAGCAGGGTGCCCGTGATGGCGTGCAGACCACCGCCGCCGGCTCCGACGACGTTGCGCATCGACATCGCGAAGAAGTCGGCGTCGAACCGGTTGGAGCCCGACGTGACGACGGTGAAGAGCAAGGAGACCAGCGGAACCAGCGCGATGATGAACGCCGCACTGACGGCGGTCGTGACGACGCGGTCCTTCGCACGGCGGATGCCCTCGATCTGCATCGCGACGACGAAGACGAGCACGGCGTAGAGCACGGTGCCGAGGATGATCGCCCCGACCCAGTTGAAGGAATCGGTGACGCCCGCCGCGTTCAGGAGGGCGAAGACGACGCCCATGACGACCCAGCTGCCGAGCAGGATGACGAGGGGCGCGGCCTTGGGCAGGCGCCCCGTCGTGAGGGCGTTGACCGTGCGGGTGGACCGGCGCACGCCGGCGGTGGTGGTGGCCATCAGTTCGCTCCCGAGAAGGCCTTGCGGCGGTTGATGACGTAGCGTGCGATCGAGTTGACGATCAGGGTGATGACGAACAGCACGAGGCCGGTCGCGATGAGGGTGTTGATGCCGATGTCGTGCGCCTCGGGGAACCGGAGGGCGATGTTCGCCGCGATGGTCGAGGAGTTCGTCGACGTCAGGATCGCGGGGTTGACGACGAGGGCCGGCGAGAGCACGAGCGCCACCGCCATGGTCTCGCCCAGGGCACGACCGAGGCCGAGCATCGCGGACGAGATGACTCCGGGGCGACCGAACGGCAGCACGGCGATCTGGATCATCTCCCAGCGGGTGGCGCCGAGGGCGAGGGCGGCCTCTTCGTGCAGTACCGGCGTCTGGAGGAAGACCTCACGACTCAGGGCGGTGATGATCGGCAGGATCATCACGGCGAGCACGATCGAGGCGGTCAAGAGGGTGCGACCGGTGCCCGAGACCGGGCCGGCGAAGAGCGGGAACCAGCCGAACGTGCTGACCAGCCAGTCGTAGAAGGGCTGGATCGCGGGGGCGAGCACGATGCTGCCCCACAGGCCGAAGACGACCGACGGCACGGCGGCCAGGAGGTCGATCACGTAGCCGAGCCCCTGGGCGAGCTTGCGGGGGGCGTAGTGCGAGATGAAGAGGGCGATGCCGATGGCGACGGGGAGGGCCATCAGCAGGGCGAGCGCGGCGGCGTAGACCGTGCCGAACGCCAGCGGTCCGACGTACTCCCAGAACGAACCGGGGTAACCCGAGAGCGAGACGTCCTCGGGAGCGGCCGTGAGGGCCGGGATGCTCTGCACGATGAGGAAGAGCGCGACGGCCGCGAGGATCGCGAGGATGAGACCACCGGCGACGACCGTGCTGCCCGAGAAGATCCGGTCGGCAGGACGTCGCTTGGGCTTCGGGACGACGGCGGGGGCCGAGGTCGTGGCGGGGGCGGTCATCGGACGGGGTCCTCCGGAGGCTCGGGTGGGGTTCGGGGACGAACACGGGTGCTGGTGCTGGTGCTGGTGCTTGTGCTGGTGCTTGTGCTGGTGGTGCCTGTCAGGCCGACGGCCCGGGAACGCACGCGGTGCGTTCCCGGGCCCCCGGGGTGGTGCCGTGTTACTTGATGAGCGCGATGGCGTCGGCGACCTGACCCGAGAGGGTGCTCGAGATCGGGGCCGAACCGGCGGCGTCGGCCGCGACCTTCTGGCCGTCCTCGCTGGTGACGTACGAGAGGTACGCCTTCACGAGCTCGCCCTTGGCGGCGTCCTCGTAGGACTCGCAGGCGATCAGGTAGCTGACCAGGACGATCGGGTAGACGCCTGCGGCGCTCGAGGTGCGGTCGAGCTTGATGGCGATGTCGCCGTCGGTGCGACCCTCTTCTTCGGGCGACTCGTCGACGATGGCGGCTGCGGCCTCGGCCGAGTAGCCGACGAAGTCGTCGCCGACCTTGACCTTGGCGACGCCGAGGTCACCGGCGCGCGAGGCGTCGGCGTAGCCGATGGTGCCGGTGCCGTTGGTGACGGCGTCGATCACGCCGGTGGTGCCCGAGGCGCCCTCGCCGCCGAACGCGGTCGGCCAGGTGCCGTCGGCCTCTTCGGTCCAGGTGTCGCCGGCCGTGGCGTGCAGGTAGTCGGTGAAGTTCTCGGTGGTGCCCGAGTCGTCCGAGCGGTGGACGGCCGTGATGCCCGTGCTGGGCAGGTCGGCGTCGGGGTTGTCGGCCTTGATCTCGGAGGCGTCCCAGGTGGTGATCTTGCCGCTGAAGATGCCGGCGAGGGTGGCGGGCGTGAGGTTGAGCTCCTTCACTCCGTCGAGGTTGAAGACGACCGCGATGGGCGAGACGTAGGCGGGCAGTTCGACGATGCCGGTGTCGGGCGTGCAGCCGGCGAAGGTGCTCGACGAGATCTCGTCGGTCTTGAACGCACGGTCGGAGCCGGCGAAGTCCGCGGCGCCCGAGATGAAGCTCTCACGGCCGCCACCCGAACCCTGAGGGTCGTAGTTGATCGTGACGTCGGGGTTGGCGGTCTGGAAGCCCGCGACCCAGGCCTCCTGCGCAGCCTGCTGAGACGAGGCGCCGATGCCCGAGATGGAGCCGGAGAGGTCGCTGGCCGATGCGTCGCCCGAGGGCGAAGCGCCGCCTTCGTTGCTGGCGCAGGACGCGAGGAGCATGGTTCCGACCGCGGCGATCGCGACGATGCTGCCGGTGCGCTTGAAGTTCACAGGGGGGTCCTTTTCGGGATGTGATGGCTGGGTGCTGTGGGCCAGGTGCCGACCCGTGCGAGACGCTACGGCGACGGGTTAACCACGGTCGCCTGCCCCGGTGAACGGAAGGTGAACGAGGGGGGAACATCGGCCCGGACAGGCGCGTCCGGACGGCGGTCGACCCCGGCCCGGTGCGGGCGGGGGTCGACCGTCTCGGCGTCGCGACGAGCCGAGGAGGCGCGGGTCAGGCGGCCGGGCCGTGCGTCTCGATCGCGACGAGCGCCGTGTCGTCGACCGAGACGTGCAGCACCGTGAACTCGGCCGTGCCGAGCGATGAGGCACGGCGCAGGTCGATGCGGTCGCCCCCCTTGGTGCCCAGCGAGATCTGGCGGATGACCTCGGGCAGCACCGGGCCGTGGCTGCAGATGACGGCCGCGGCCTTCTTCTTGAGGCGCTTCTTGACGACCCCGGCGACGTCGTCCGTGCCCTGCTCGAAGGCGTCCTGGCTGATCGCGTCGGTCTGCTTGACGCCGACCCGGGTCAGCTCGGAGAGGGGCTCGAGGGTGGCCAGACAGCGCGCCGCCGTGCTGCTGACGATGCGGGTGGGGGCCCAGGCCGCGATGACGGGGGCGACCGACCTCGCCTGGCGGCGGCCCTGGGGCAGCAGGGGGCGCGTGGCGTCCGAGCCGTGCCAGTCGGACGGCGAGGTCGTCTTGGCGTGGCGGAGGGCCACGATCGGGAAGGTGCGGGCCGTGCCCGTCGCCACCCGGTCGGCGAAGCGCTGCAGGACGTCGGCGTCGCGGGCGTAGGTCAGCATGGCCTTCGCCTTCTCGATGCCGACCCACTCGATGGCCGCGACCTCGTGGTTGGGCGTGAACGTCCCGGCCGCGGCGAAGGACTCGTCGGTCACCTCGGCGGACCAGTAGTGCACCACCTTGTCGCGACCGCCGGGCAGCAGGTACTCGGCCGTGCCGAGCGGGGCGCCCAGCGTGACCCGGTAGCCCGTCTCTTCGTGGATCTCGCGCACGGCCGTCTGCGGCGTCGCCTCGCCCGGGTCGACCTTGCCCTTCGGCAGCGAGACGTCGCCGTGGTGGTCGCGGTGGATCAGCAGCACCCGGACCTTGCCGTCGACCAGCCGCCAGCAGACGGCACCCGCGGCGACGACCGTCGTCGAGGTGATGGTCATCGCTTGGAGCGCTTCCGCTGCGTGATGGCCTTCATCTGGGCGTTCTGCAGATCGGTCAGCGAGCGGCCGTCGGCGTCACGCGCGTGGCGGGTCCAGGTGCCGTCGGCCTCGAGCCACCACGAGGCGGTCTCGTCCGACATCGCCTGCTCGAACAGGTCGGCGACCTCGGCGAGGTGGTCGGCCTGCGTCAGGCGCACCAGGGCCTCGACGCGACGGTCGAGGTTGCGGTGCATCATGTCGGCGCTCCCGATGAAGACCTGCGGGTCGCCGTCGTTGAGGAACCAGAACAGACGGCTGTGCTCGAGGTACCGCCCGAGGATCGACCGCACCCGGATGTTCTCGCTCAGGCCCGGCTCGCCCGGCTTGATGGTGCAGATGCCGCGCACCCAGACGTCGACGGGCACACCCGCCTGGCTCGCCTTGTAGAGGGCGTCGATGATCTGCTCGTCGACGATGGAGTTGATCTTGATGCGGATTCCGGCGGGTCGGCCGGCCTGGGCGTTCTCGATCTCGTTCTGGATCTGCTTGAGCAGACCTCGGCGGAGGTAGCGGGGGGCCACGAGCAGCCGCTTGAACTTCTTCTCGATCGCGTAGCCCGACAGTTCGTTGAACAGGCGCGTCAGGTCTTTCCCGACCTGGTCGTCGGCGGTGAAGAGCCCCATGTCTTCGTAGATGCGGCTGGTCTTCGGGTTGTAGTTGCCCGTTCCGATGTGCGTGTAGTGCTTGAGCGTGCCCTTCTCCTGGCGGATGACCAGGGCGAGCTTGCAATGGGTCTTGAGCCCGACGAGGCCGTAGACGACGTGCACGCCGGCCTTCTCGAGCTTGCGGGCCCAGGTGATGTTGTTCTGTTCGTCGAACCGCGCCTTGACCTCGACCAGCGCGAGGACCTGCTTGCCCGCCTCGGCGGCGTCGATGAGCGCCTCGATGATCGGGCTGTCGCCGCTGGTGCGGTAGAGCGTCTGCTTGATGGCCAGCACGTTGGGGTCGGCCGCGGCCTGTTCGAGGAACGCCTGCACGCTGGTCGCGAACGACTCGTACGGGTGGTGCACGAGGATGTCCTGCCGGGCGATGCTCGCGAACATGTCGGGCTTCATGTTCGGCTCGGTCTGCTGCAGCTGCACGGCGGTGGTCGGCAGGTGCTTGGGGTACTTGAGGTCGGCCCGCGGCATCTTGGTGATCTCGAACAGGCCGGCCAGGTCGAGCGGGGCCGGCAGCTTGTAGACCTCTTGATCGGTCACGTCGAGTTCGCGCACGAGCAGCTCGAGCGTGACCGGGTCCATGTCGTCGGTGATCTCGAGGCGGATCGGCGGACCGAACCGGCGGCGCAGCAACTCGCGCTCGAGGGCCTGGATGAGGTTCTCCGACTCGTCCTCGTCGACCTCGACGTCCTCGTTGCGGGTGACGCGGAACACGTGGTGCTCGACGACCTCCATGCCGGGGAAGAGGTCTTGCAGGTGGTTGGCGATCAAGTCCTCGAGGGGGATGAACCGCACGCGCCCGCTGTCGTTGTCGGGCAGCTGCACGAAGCGCGGCAGCATCTGCGGCACCTTGAGGCGCGCGAACTCCTGTCGCATCGTCTTGGGGTTGCGGACGCGGATGGACAGGTTCAGGGACAGCCCCGAGATGTAGGGGAAGGGGTGGGCCGGGTCGACCGCCAGGGGCATGAGGACGGGGAAGATCTGCTCGGCGAAGATCTCGCGCATGCGGACCCGGTCGGCCTCTTCGAGGTCGGACCAGTTCTCGATGTGGATGCCCGCGTCGTCGAGGTCGGGCTTGACCAGGTCGAGGAACGCCCGGGCGTGGCGCTCTTGCAGCTCGTGGGCCTTCCGGTTGATGTCGGCCAGCACCTCGTTCGGCCCGCGCCCCACGTTGGTCGGCACGGCGAGGCCCGTCGCGATGCGGCGCTTGAGGCCGGCGACCCGCACCATGAAGAACTCGTCGAGGTTGCTCGCGAAGATCGCGAGGAAGTTGGCCCGTTCGAGCAGCGGCGTGGTCGGGTCTTCTGCGAGCTCGAGCACGCGCTGGTTGAACGCGAGCCAGCTCAGCTCGCGGTCGAGGTAGCGCTCGGCCGGCAGGGTGCCGTCCTCGAAGCTGACGATCTCGTCGAAGTCGTCGAGGAAGTCGGGGGTGACGCCGGCGCCGTCGACGCGGGGTTCGCTGCTGTCCATCGCACCATCGTGCCACCCCCGACCGCCCCGCAGCGTCGTCCCGGGTAAACGCGAGATGACGTGTGGACACCCGGGCGCGGGGGAGGAGCGGTCGAGCGGACGACGACGCCCCCGCCGGGTGGGCGGGGGCGTCGACGTACTGGTGGTGTCGTGCCTACTTCTCTTCGTTCTTCAGGGCGAGGCCCAGGGCGAAGAAGGTCGGCGCCCAGTGGCCGATGAAGATGCCCCAACGGTCGGACTGGGCCTTGTCGGACGAGTCCTTGCCCTGCGAGGCGATCCAGGCCACGAGGGCGATCACGATCGAGGCGAAACCGCCCCAGTAGGCGTGCTTGCTCTGGAGGCCGAGATCGGAAAGGAACTTGACGGGGTTCATGCTGTTCTCCTGACGATGGGATGCGTGCCTTGCGCGGTGCCTCAATCCACTCCCCGGTGCTGGGAGTGCGGTGGCAGGTCGGCTCGGTCCACAGGAGTAGGTGCCGTCGCCCCGCTTCTGTACCCCGGTTGTACCCCTCGGGTCAGGTGAGTGGCGTGGCGACGCTCGAGGTGAACGTGGCGCCGTCGGCGGTCACGTCGCTGATGAGACCGCCCACCCGCACCGGCACGGGGGCGAGCGAGCCGTAGACGCCGCTGTTGCCCGCAGCGTCGACGCCCTGGGCGGTGAAGGAGGCCGAGCCCGGAGTCGTGGTGGTCACCGTCCACCCGCCGTCCTGCCAGTCGCCGACGGTGAACTGCGGCGCGGACTCGAGGGTCCACTTCTGGCCGGAAAGCGTGTACCGACCGGACTCCGTGTCGTACAGGCCGAAGCTGCAGCCCTCGGGACGCAGGTCGGTCGAGGCGATGCAGCCCGCCACCCAGGCGTCGACGGCCGCGGTCGCCGCCTCGGTGCCGGCGGGCGTGAGTGCGGTCGTGAGCAGGGTCGGTTGGGCGATGGCGTCGGCGCCTTCGACCACGGCCGTGGCGGCGGTCGCCGAGTACGACTCGTTCTCGGCGGCGAGGGCGACCTCGTAGCTGCCGGGGAAGGCCTTGAGGCTCACCGATCCGTCGGACCCCCGAGTCACGGGGGCCCCGTCGACGGCGATCTCCGCCGATGCCGGTCCGGCGACCTGCACCGAGACCGTGCCGAGGTCGACCGGCTGGAGCGCCCATCGGTCGAAGAAGAGCAGATCGCGCCCGTCGCGCACGAGCGTGAACTCCTGGGCGTGGGTCGACCCGTCGCCGCGGTGCACGACGGTCTCGACCTGTGCGTCGTCCCCGTCGGTCGAGACGGCACCCACCTGGAACCCGTCGACCCGGTCGCCGGCCGCGGCATAGGCCACGTCGGTCAGCAGCACGTCGCCCTTGGCGACCTCGGTGCCGTCGAGCGCGAGGGCGCGTTCGACCTCGCCGGCCTGGACGGCGCCGAGGTAGTCGCGGACGGTCGCCTCGGGCCGGTGGGAGGCGCTCATCGTGGCGAACGTCACGGCACCCGCCACGACCAGCACGAGCAGCAGGGCTGCGCCACCGATCAGGCCGATCAGCAGTCGTCGACGTCGTGCGGCCTCTTCGGGCGTCCTCGGTGCCGGGGGAGTCGGAGCCTGCGCGTACGCGAACTGCGAGGTCGGCTGGCCCGAGGCGTCGTACGGCTGCTGGTACGCCCCCTGCGGCTGTCCCTGGTCGCCCGGCTGCGGCGAGGAGCCGTAGAGCTGGTCCCCGTAGCCGGTCGCCTGGTGCGGGTTCCCCTCGGGCTGCTGCCCGTACGGCAGTCCCTGGTACGGGAACGCGGCGGGCTGCTCGTGGCCCCCGGCAGGTGCCCCGTCGTGCTGCGGCTCGTCGTGCCCCTGGTCGTCGCCGTCCGGTCTGGTCTGATCGGTCATGATGCCCCCTCGATCGCTGTCATCCGATCCGCAGCATATCGGTGGACCGGAGGGGACCGCACCCCCCGAGGACGGGCCGTGCCCGGGCGGGGTTCAGCGGGTGAGGGTGTACTGCACGTCGACGGCGTGGTCCGTGAACCCGCGGGCCGCGTAGAGCCGGAGGGCGGCGGTGTTGTCCCCTTCGACGTACAGCGCCGCGGTGCCGGCACCGCGCTCGGCGAGGCGCGCGAACCCGGCGTCGACCACCGCGCCTCCGAGTCGTTCGCCCTGGTGGTCCGGCGAGACGCCCACCGCGTAGAACTCCCCCGGCTGACCCTCGTCGAGCTTCAGCCAGCAGAAGGCCAGCAGGTCGTCGCCGCGCCAGAGCAGGAGGAAGTCGTCGGCGTCGAACCACGACTCGGCCTGCCGGGCGTCGAGGTCCGCCTGGACGAGCGAGCCCTGCTCGGGGTGGTCGGCGAACGCGCGGGCGTTGAGGTCGAGCCAGGCCTCGTCGTCGACTCCCGGCCGGAACGAGGCGACCCGGTCGGCGTCGCGGAGGCGGGGCGCACGGGGTTCGGCGGGGACGTCGGCACGCTGTTGCAGCAGGCGACGGGTCTCGGCGAGGCCGAAGCGCGCGGCGAGCACGCGGGAGCCGGGGTGGTCACCGTGTGCCCAGAACAGCAGCGGGCCCTCGGTCTCGTCGACGAGTCGTTGCAGCAACTCGGCACCGCGACCCTGTCGGCGGTCGTCGGGATGCACGACGAGCTCGGCCTCGCCCTCGCGCAGCACCGCCGCGGCGTGCGCGTCGCCGACGACGGTCGCGACGCCCGACCGGACGTCGACCAGGGTCTGGTCGGAGAACGGCGGGCTGCCGTCGGCCGTGGTGGCCGCTCGGGCGAGCGTGGGCACGAAGGAGGCGCCGGTCGCGTCGGCGGCGTCGGTCACCGCGACACCGTGTTCACGAGACGACCGCCTGGGCGTCGTCGTCGTAGACGTTGAACCGGTAGCCCACGTTGCGCACCGTGCCGATCAACGACTCGAGGTCGCCGAGCTTGGCCCGGAGTCGTCGGACGTGCACGTCGACCGTGCGCGTGCCGCCGAAGTAGTCGTAGCCCCAGACCTCGCTGAGCAGCTGTTCACGGGTGAAGACGCGGGAAGGATGCGTGGCGAAGAAGCGCAGCAGCTCGAACTCTTTGAAGGTGAGGTCGAGGGGGCGACCGTGCACCTTCGCCGAGTAGCTGGCCTCGTCGATGACGACACCGGAGGCGTGGATCTTCGAGCCGTTCTGCGACTGGGCGAGGCGACCGGTGACCAGTCGGATGCGGGCGTCGATCTCGGCGGGGCCGGCCGTCTCGAGGATGACGTCGTCGACGCCCCACTCGCTGTTGACGGCGGTCAGTCCGCCCTCGGTGAGCACCAGGACGAGCGGCACCGTGACGCCCGTGGTCCGCAGGATCTTGCAGAGCGACTTGGCGCTGGCGAGGTCGACGCGGGCGTCGACGAAGATCAGGTCGCTCGAGGGGGCGTTCACCAGTTGCGCGGGTTCGGCCGGGATCTGCCGGGTACGGTGGCTGAGAAGGGCGAGAGACGGCAGGACCTCGGGGCCGCCCGCAGACGTCAGTACCAAGAGCTGCGCCACACGACCTCCAGTGAATGTACTGTCGAGCAGTCTAAAACATGAGACCCCGCCACTCCGACCATCCGATGCTAGGGCAGGTCGGCAGAACGGCGGACACGAACGAGGGACGAACGGTGCAGACAGGCGAACGAGACGTCGACGCGACGACGGCACGGCTCAAGCCGATCACGGTCGTCCCGGTCTGGGCCGCCACGCTCGTCGTGGCCGTGCTGATCGGCCTGCGGTCGCCCGCCTCTGAGTACTGGGACCATGTCGTCCTGGCCCTCGGCGGGGCCATCGTCCTCACCTTCGTGCTGCAGCTCGCCACGAGCCAGAAGGACGGCCTGGTCTCGCGAACGATGCTCAGCACTTGCGGCAGCCTGGTGATCCTGGCCGTCGTGACGGGCGTCTTCGCACTCGTCTGAACGCCCGACCCCCGGCTCGTCTGAACGGTCGCCCCGAAGGGCTGGGCACGTTCGCGGTCGCCGGGTAGGCTCGACGGCATGGATTCCCTGCTCGCACTCGAGGTGTTCTACATCGGGCTCCTCGGCCTCGCCACCCTCGCCATCGGCTTCGTCTCGGTCGTCGTCCTGCTCAAGTTGTTCAAGGGTCAGCGCTGACCGCTCCATGATCGACATCCCCACCGACCTGCCGTCCGAGCTCGTCCCCCTTTCCTGGTTGATCGGCGTCTGGCAGGGCACCGGCGTCGTCGACTACAAGATCGGCGAGGGCGACCCCGACTCCGAACCGGGCACCGAGCGTCGCACCCACGAGTTCGGGCAGCGCATCAGCTTCAGCCACGACGGCCTGCCCTTCCTCAACTACAGCTCGTTTACCTGGCTGCTCGACGACGAGCACACGCCACTGACGAGCGAGACAGGCTACTGGCGGCTCGAACGTCCGGCCGAGCCGGGTGACCGCGGCCCGGGCATGCTGCCCGGCGTCGGAGTCCAGCCCTTCACGTCGGCCCGGGCGGTAGAGATCCTCCGCACGCCCGACGACGGCTTCGGCCTCGAGGTGCAGATCGCCCACCCGACCGGCGTGAACGAGCTCTACCTCGGACGGGTCAAGGGGCCGCGGATCGACCTCGCGACCGACGCCGTCGTCCGGTCGAGCAACGCGAAGGAGTACTCGGCGGCCACCCGCATGTACGGCCTCGTCGAGGGCAAGCTCTTCTGGGCCTGGGACATCGCGGCCCTCGGGCAAGAACTGCGCTCGCACGCATCCGGGCAGCTGGCGCGCGTTGACTGACGTCGGCGGCCCGTCCCTCGCCACCACGGGCCCCGTGGTCTCGCCCTTCTCGTCCCGTGACGGCTTCGTCGACGACGGCTCGGGCGTGGCGTCCCACTACGGCAATCCGCTCGGCGAACAGCGGCTGCTCGCCCGGGGGGCGGCGATCGTCGACCTCTCCGATCGTGGCGTGCTGACCGTCACGGGGCCGGACCGGCTCAGCTGGCTCAACTCGCTGACGAGCCAGGCCCTGGTCGGTCTCGCGCCGGGCGTCTCGACCGAGACCCTGCTGCTCGACGCCAACGGCCGCCTCGAGCACGCCGCCCGCGTCCTCGACGACGGCGAGACCACCTGGCTGCTCGTCGACCGCACCGAGGTCGAACCGCTCGGCACCTGGCTCGACCGGATGCGCTTCATGCTGCGCGTCGAGGTCGTCGACCGCACGGCCGACGTCGCGACGATCGGCTCGATGCACGACCTGCTCGACGGCCCCGACGGCTCCGACGGCTCCGAAGGCCCTGACGGCTCTGCTCCGATCGTCCCGGTCCTGACGTCACACGACACGGCGCTCGTGTGGGTCGACCCCTGGCACGAGGTCGCGGCCGGCGGTCACAGCTACGCCGACTCCGACCGTCACCCGGGTCACGACTGGACCTACCGCGAGAGCCTCGTCCGGCGCTCCGACCTCGACGCCCTCGCCGCGTCGCCGGCCGACCGGCTCGCCGTCGCGGGCACCCTCGCCCTCGAGGCCCTGCGCATCGAGGCCTGGCGTCCCCGGCTCTCGACCGAGGTCGACGAGCGGACCATCCCGCACGAGCTCGACTGGATGCGCAGCGCCGTCCACCTCACCAAGGGTTGCTACCGCGGGCAAGAGACCGTCGCCAAGGTGCACAACATCGGTCACCCGCCGCGTCGGCTCGTCATGCTCCACCTCGACGGCAGCGACGGCGTGCTGCCCCCGCGCGGTGCCGAGGTCGTGCTGGCCCCGGTCGCCGGCGGTGCCCCCTACGCGGCCGCCACCGCAGGAGGCGCGGTGTCCGATCCCGAGGCGACCGCACCCAAGTCGGTCGGGCACGTCACGAGCGTCGCCCTGCACCACGAGCTGGGCCCGGTGGCCCTCGCGCTCGTCAAGCGCGGCACCGACGAGGCCGCACCGCTGGCCGTCGTCGTCGACGACCTGATGATCGCCGCTGCGCAAGAGATCGTCGTGCCCGCCTCGGCTGGTGCCGCCGCAGGCGTTCCCCGGTTGCCGCGCCTCGGCGCCGTCCGCCGCTGACGGCCTGGTGACGCGGTGCACCCGGGCCCGGTCGTGACCGGGCCGACGCGCGGC
>NZ_JACYNS010000025.1:0-29802 GCF_014839405.1 Frigoribacterium sp. CFBP 13605
CGCCTCCTCGGCTCGGCGCTGCCCGGCCGGCCGGGCCGGCGGTGGCGCCCACCGGCCCCACCGCCGTGGCCACGGCCGGCTCGGTCACTTCACGGCCCCCGACGACAGTCCGGTGATCAAGTGTTTCTGCACGAGCATGAAGCCTATGAGCACGGGCAGCGAGACGACGACCGAGGCGGCCATGAGCTGGTTCCAGTAGACGTCCTGCTGCGAGGCGTAGGCGCGGAGGCCGATGGAGAGCGTGCGCGTGTCCTTGCTCGTCAGCACCGAGGCGAAGAGCACCTCGCCCCAGGCCGTGATGAAGGCGTAGACCGCGACCGCGATGATGCCCGGCTTGGCGACCGGGATGATCACGCGGAACAGGGCACCGAGGCGACCCGTGCCGTCGATCATCGACGCCTCCTCCAGCTCTTTCGGGATCGACGCGAAGTAGCCCGTCAGCATCCAGATCGAGAACGGCAGCGAGAACGTCATGTAGGTGATGATCAGGCCGAGGTAGCTGCCGGTCAGCTGCACGCCGACCGTGCGCTGGATCTGCACGAAGATCAGGAACAGCGGCAACAGGAACAGGATGCCCGGGAACATCTGCGTCGACAGCACGACCAGGCTGAAGCTGCGCTGGCCCTTGAACCGCAGGCGGGCCAGTGAGTACGCGGCGAGCACGGCCATGGCCACCGACAGCACCGTCGCCGAGATCGTGACGATCAGGCTGTTCTTGAAGTACGACGCCAGCGGAACCGTCTGCCAGATCTGCACGTACGGCTCGAGCGTCACCCGGCTGGGGATCCAGGTGAACAAGCCCTGGACGTCGGCGAGCGGCTTGATCGACGTGGTCAGCACCACGTAGAGCGGGACGACCACCACGAGCGACAGGAAGGCCAGCCCGAAGAAGCGGAAGACCTTGAACCCACGGGTCTCAATCATCGTGTTGTCCCTTCGGCAGAACCATGCGGATGTAGAACGCCGACGCGATCAGCAGCACGACCAGGAGCATCACGCTCATGGCACCGCCGAGGCCGAAGTTCCAGTTGTTGAACGACTGCTGGTAGATCAACGGCGAGATGAGCGTCGCCTGCTCGGGCGACGCCGGGCCGAAGAGCACGTAGGGCACGTTGAACTGGTTGAAGATCCACAGGCTCATGATCAACAGCAGCACGGCGTTGGCCGGCTTGACCATGGGCAGGGTGATCTGGGTGAACTGCTTCCAGAGGCTGGCGCCGTCGAGGCTCGCGGCCTCGTAGACGTCGCCCGGGATGTTCTGCAGCGCGGCGAGCAGCATCAGGAAGGCGAAGGGCCAGAACTGCCACGCCGTCACGATGACGATGGCCCAGAACGAGTTGCCGCCGAGCAGCCAGAAGGGGCGGTCCTGCAGGATGCCGAGGTCGTCCACCAGGAAGCGGTTGATGGCCCCGTCGCGCTGGTTGAACATGAAGGCCCAGGCGATGGTGCCGACGTACGACGGCAGGGCGTAGGGCACGAGGAAGAGCGTGCGGAGGATGCCGCGGCCCTTGAACGAGCTGGTCAGGAGCACCGCGCCGAGCATGCCCATGCTCCAGGCGATGGCCACCACGATGACGGTGAACATCAGCGTGCGCCCCAGGGCCCCGTACAGCTGGCCGGCGATGGGCGAGGACGGGTCGAGCGCGGTGACGAAGTTCTGCAGGCCGACGAAGGGCGCGTTGACCCAGTTGGCGATGCTGAGCTGGTTCAGCGTGATGAACGCGATCCAGATGCCGAGCACCATCGGGACGATGTGGACGAGCAGTTCGGCCAGGGCGGCGGGCGCCACCAGGAAGTAGGCGAGCGGCGATCGGTGCTTCTTGCGCTTGGCCGGCTCGATCGGGGCCTGCTGGTGCGGGTCGGGCGGGAGGTCTTTCTCGGCGGTGGCGGGGGGCAGGACGTTGACGGTCATGAGGGTCCTCTCGGGGCCTGGGTGGCGGGGGCGGCCGGTCGATCGGACCGGCCGCCCCCGTCACGGGCGGTGGGACGGGCTACTGACCCGAGCTCATCTGGCTGTTCGCGTCCTCGAGGGCCGACTTGACGTCGGACTCGCTGACGGAACCGCCCTGGGCTGCGGTGGCGAGGAGGTTCTTGATCGCGGTGCCGACCAAGGTCTCCATCTGCCCCTCGGAGGGGTAGAGGGGCATGGGCTGGGCGTGGTCCTCGAGGATCGTCTGCTTCAGCTTGATCGTGTCCGACTGGAACGCCGGGTCGTCGTACGCGCTCGTGACCACGGGCAGCGAGCTGAACGCCTTGTTCAGGTACACCTGCTCGGAGTCGCTCGTCAGGTGCTTGACGAAGTCGATCGCCGCGTCCTTGTTGCCGCTGTTCTCGAAGACGCTCACGTTGATGCCGGCCACGTGGCTCTGGGTGCCCAGCAGACCGGTCGCGTCGGCGGACTCCATCGGCACGGGTGCCGCGGCGTAGTCGGTGAAGTCGCGGGCCGAGAGGTTCGCGTCGGGGGCCTGGTCGAAGAACATCGCGGCCTTGTCGTCCGCGAACGTCGCCGCCATGTCCGAACCGTTCACGCTCTCGGCGTCGGACGGTGAGACCACCTTGTCGACCGCCATCAGGTCGACCCACTCCTTGACGCCCTTGACGACGCCGTCGTTGCCGAAGTCGGGCTCGCCGTCCTCGTCGTACAGCGCGCCTCCGTTCTGCAGGCCCCGGACGAACGCCTGGTGGGCGTTGTTCGAGATGCTCGACCCGGCCATGGTGACGCCCCACTGGTCGATCGTGCCGTCGCCGTCGGTGTCGACCGTCAGCTTCTTGGCGTCCTCGACGAACTCGTCCCAGGTGGCGGGCGGGGTGGTGATGCCCGCGGCCTCGAACATCTTCGTGTTGTAGTACAGCGAGTACGACAGCCCGTAGAGCGGGATCGACGTGGGTGCCTGACCCTCGGCACCGCCGGTGGCGAAGCTGGACTGCACGAAGCGGTCCTGGCCACCGACCTGGTCGAGGGCGTCGCCCTCCCAGGGCACGAAGGCACCGCTGGACTGCAGCGACACCGCCCAGGTGTTGCCGATGTTGAGGACGTCGGGCCCCTCGCCGCTCGAGACGGCGGTGAGGATGCGGTTGTAGAGGTCGGACCACGGGATGACCTCGAGGTCGACCTTGACGCCGGTCTCCTCCGTGTAGCGGTCGATGCTCTCCTGCAGGATCTCGGCGTCCTTCTCGACCGTCGGAGCCTGGTTGCTGGCCCAGTAGGTGATCGTGTCGGCGTCGCCGCTGCCGCCCGAGGCGCTGCAGGCGGTCATCGATCCGACCGAGAGGGCTCCGACCGCGAGGGCGGCGAGCCAACGGAACTTCGTTTGCATGACTTCTCCTGGTGTCTCTTCTTCGAGATTTCTCTTCATCGAGTGAGGGAAGGGGTGGTGCGGGGGTTCGTGGTGCTGTGGTGACTCCGGTGGTACGGGTAGTGCGGGTGGTGCGCTCAGGGGGTGGACGGGTCGGGAGGCGCGGTGCCGGCGTCGAGGAGGCGCCGGCACCTCACCGGATCAGCCGAGGGTCGGGACGGAGGGGTCCCAGCTCTCGGGCAGCTCGGGCGTCGGCTCGAGGGTCGAGTCGACACGGACGCTCTCGTCGCGTTCGGCGGACTCGGCCAGCGAGACCATGACGTCGAGGACGTGGAAGGCGAGTTCGCCGGGCACGCGCTCACGGCGACCCTCGCGGATGGCCTGGGCGAGCTCGGCGACGCCGGTGCCGCGGGTGAAGGTCGAACCCGTGGCCGCGACGACCGCCGGCTCGTCGGTGCCCGTGTGGACCGTCGTGTCGCCCTCGAACTCGTTCGGGTCGGGGAACACGGCCGTGCCCTCGGTCCCGGCGATCTCGACGAAGCCGGCGCGGGCCAGCTTCGAGTCGAAGCTGAAGACGGCCTGCGCGCTGGCGCCGCTCTCGAACTGCAGCAGGGCGCTCACGTGCGTCGGCACCTCGACGGGGAAGACCGTTCCGGCCTTCGGCCCCGAGCCGATGACCCGGCTGTCCCGGGCCTTCGACGCCGTGGCCGTGACCTTCGCGACGGGTCCGAAGACCTGCACGAGCGTGGTCAGGTAGTACGGGCCGACGTCGAACATCGGTCCCGCGCCGTAGGCGAAGAGGAACTCGGGGCTGGGGTGCCACGACTCGGGGCCGGGCACCTGGAAGAGCGCGAGGCCGGTCAGGGGCGTGCCGATGTCGCCGCGCTTCACGACCCGCAGTCCGGTCTGCAGACCGGCGCCGAGGAACGTGTCCGGGGCGACGGCCACGCGGACGCCCGCCTCCTTCGCGGCGGCCAGCAGCCGGGCACCGCTCTCGCGGTCGAGGGCGTAGGGCTTCTCTCCCCAGACGTGCTTGCCCGCGGCGACGGCCTGCAGCGCCACGTCGACGTGGGCCGCCGGGATCGTCAGGTTGACCACGATCTCGACGTCGTCGAGGGCGAGCAACTCGTCGACCGTGCCGCTGGCGGGGACGCCCCACTTCTCGGCCTGGGCCGCCGCGCGGGCCTGGTCGATGTCGGCGATGAAGAGCACCTCGAGGTCGGGGAACTGCGTGAGGTTGCCGAGGTACTGGTCGCTGATCACGCCGGCGCCGATGACCCCGACGCCCACCGGGCCGGTCTTGCCGTCGGAGGCGACGGCGGGCCGCGAGGCCGTCGTCACGTCGGTCATGCGCGGACCCCCTGCAGGAACTCGAGGCTGTCGGCGAGCGCGGTGAACACGTCACCGGCGTGGTCGTCGAGTTCGACGACGGGGGTGGCCTGACGGGCCGCCTGCAGGATGTCGCGGACGGGCATCGACCCGCGCCCGACGGCGACCTGCTCGACGTCGTTCTTGTTCTTCGGGCCGTCCTTCACGTGGAGGAACTGCACCTTGTCGCCGAGGCGGGCGAGCAGCTCGGCGGCGTCGACGCCGCCGACCTCGACCCAGTAGGTGTCGATCTCGAGCACGACGTTCGCGGGCAGGGCCGCGGCGAACACCTCGAGGGCGGGGGTGCCGTCGATCAGGTTCTCCAGCTCGAAGGCGTGGTTGTGGTAGCCGATGGTGAGGTCGTGGGCGGCGGCCGCGTCGGCGATCTCGCCCAGCTCCTTCGCGATCGCCTCGACGTCCTCACGGGTGACCCAGCGGGTCTCGTCGATGTGCGGGTCGATGATCGTGCCGACGCCGAGACGGGTGGCGGCGGCGAAGATCGGCTCGACGTCCTTGCCGATCAGGCCGACGTGCGCGCTGGGCGCGGTGAGTCCGGCGGCGGGCAGGGCCTCGGCGTACTCGTCGACGCGGTCGACGAAGGCGTACGGCTCGACCTGGGTGTAGCCGAGGTCGGCGATTCGCTTCAGGGTGCCGGGCAGGTCGGCGGCGATGGCGTCTCTGACCGTGTAGAGCTGGACCGAGATCGGGCTTGCGGTGGTCACCAGGGGTGTCTCCTCTTCCGAGTGGATGTGCGACGGCGACGGGCACCGTCGGGGACTCTCAGCGGTCGAGCCGTCGACCGGTCACCCCCGGAAGAGTGGCGGTCGGCGTCGACCGAGACTCACCATAGGACCGCTTCTGTCGACCCGCAAGCAAAAGTCGACCTTTTCTCGGCGGGGTTCTCTCGGGCGTCGCCGAGGGCTGTGGTTTACTGCTGCCATGTCCGACACGACGAGGTCGTCTGCCCTCGGCAGCACCGGAGCCAGCGAGATCTTCCAGCTGCTCCGCGACGGCGTGCCGCGCACCCGGGCCGAACTCGCGGCGATGACGGGCCTCGCCCGGTCGACGATCGGCCTGCGCCTCGACGTCCTGGCCGAACTCGGTCTGGTCGGCCCCTCCGCAGACGCCGTCTCGACGGGTGGCCGCCCTCCCTCTCGCGTGGCGCTCATCCCCTCGGCGCGCGTCGTCCTGGCCGCGGACTTCGGAGCGGGCCACGTCAACCTCGCCCTGACCGACCTGATGGGCGTCGAGCTGATCAGCGACCGTCGCCTGATCGACATCGCCGACGGTCCCGAGACGACCCTCGCCGGCATGGTGACCGGGGCGGACGCCCTGCTCGACCGGCTCGGTCGCACCCGGGACGACCTCATCGGGGTCGGGATCGGCCTGCCGGGCCCCGTGCAGTTCAGCACGGGTCGACCGGTGAACCCGCCGATCATGCCCGGCTGGGACGGCGTCGACGTGCCGGGCTGGGTGAGGCGCCACCTCGACGTGCCCGTCCTCGTCGACAACGACGTCAACATCATGGCCCTCGGCGAGCGCAGCCACGCCTGGCCGGGCACCGACCACTTCCTGTTCGTCAAGGTCGCCACCGGCATCGGCTCGGGCATCATCTCGGGCGGTCGCCTGCAGCGCGGCGCCCAGGGCATCGCGGGCGACATCGGCCACGTGCAGATCCCCCGCGGCGCCGGCGTCGTCTG
Organism: Frigoribacterium sp. CFBP 13605; assembly: GCF_014839405.1. Classification (NCBI taxonomy): domain Bacteria; kingdom Bacillati; phylum Actinomycetota; class Actinomycetes; order Micrococcales; family Microbacteriaceae; genus Frigoribacterium; species Frigoribacterium sp. CFBP 13605. The sequence continues at coordinate 6,365 of NZ_JACYNS010000025.1, forward strand.
CCATTGCGGCAACGTCGGGTGCCTCGAGGCCGTCGCCTCCGGCCCGGCCCTCGCCCGCTCGCTGCGGGCCCTCGGCCACGACTGCGAGGGTGGCCGCCAGGTGGTCGAGCTCGTCCGGGCCGGCAACGTCGACGCGGTGCAGGCCGTCCGCCAGGCGGGTCGCGACCTCGGCGAGGTGCTGACCGCCTGCGTCAACATGATCAACCCCTCGGTCATCGCGATCGGCGGCTCCATGGCGCAGGCCGGCGAACACTTGCTGGCCGGCGTGCGCGAGGTCGTCTACCAGCGGTCGATGCCGCTCGCGACCGAGCACCTGAGCATCGTGCCGTCCCGGGCGGGCGATCGGGCGGGACTCATGGGCGCGAGCATGCTCGCGATCCACCACGCCCTCTCCCCCGCGGCGATCGACGAGCTCGCCGCCGCCGTCTGACCGCGGGCTCCCGGTGCTCGCCGCTCCGCCGCGACACGAGGAGGCGCGGGTGTCGTCCTCGCGCCCCCGGCGAGGGAGAATGGTCACCATGACCGTCGTCCAACCCATGCTCGCCCTGTGGGACGACGACGAGCCGACGACCCCCGCCGCGCCTCCTGCGCACCTGACGCGCGTGCTGGCCGACTCGTCGGACCGCATCGCATGGCTGCGGGCTCGCAGCCAGGGCATCACGGCCACCGACGTCGCCCGACTCTCGAGCCCGCGCGCCGTGCAGGCCGTCGTGCTCGACAAGTTGTACGGCAACGGTTTCGGCGGCAACGCCTACACCGACCACGGGCGGGCGCGTGAGCCCGAGATCGCCCGGTGGGTGCTGCAGAGGCACGGCATCGAGTCCAGCCAGAAGCTCTTCCACGCTGCGGGTCAGCGCCGACACCTGGCCACCCCGGACGGCGTGACCGTCCGCACCGACGGCACCGTCGAGCTGTGCGAGATCAAGACGACGAAGAAGGCCTGGTCGTCGATCCCCCGCTCGTACCTGCGTCAGGTGGCCTGGCAGCAGTACGTGCTCGGCGCCGAGCGCACCCTCGTGGTGTGGGAGCAGCACACCGACTTCGTGCCCCTGCACGGTGACCCGCAGTGCCGCTGGGTCGAGCGGGACGAGGACGAGATCCACCGTCTCGTGGCCCTCGCCGACCAGGTGCTCGACACCCTCGCACGACAGGCGCCGGTCGACCCGTTCGCGCCGGGCGGTCGGGCGTCGGCGCCGCCACCGCCCGACGCCTACGAGGCCTACGAACCCCCGCCCTACGATCCGTTGCGCTGAGTCACGCGCCGATCCGGGTCGACGAGGCGCAGGCGCGACGCCGCCACGACGAGCGCCCCGATCAGGGCGACCGCGACGGCGATGCCCACGCACCAGAGCGCCACGACGCCCCCGCCGAGGGTCGCCACGTCGAGGAAGGGGTACGGCACGAAGTCGGCGCCCCGAGCCAGGACGACGACCACCCAGATCAACGGGAAGGCCAGGAACTGCCACAACCGCCGCCAGGGCTGGCGGTCGCGGTCGGCGAAGAGCACCCAGTCGAGCACGACGTAGAGCGGGATCACCCGGTGGAACACGTCGCTCGCCCACCCCACGGTGTACGGGTCGTTCGAGGGCAAGCCCGCCAGCAGCAGGTTGAAGACCAGCCCGGTCAACGCGATGTACGTGGTCGCCGCCGCCCGCACCGCGACCGTCCACCGGGGCGGCGTCGTCCGGCGCAGCACCGTGAACGCCCCGGTCGCCAGGGCCAGAAGCACGATGAGGTTGCTCTGGATGGTGAAGTACCCGAAGAAGTCCACGAACCGGTACCCCGGGTCGCGCAGGCTGTTCTCCCACTGGGCCACGACGGCGACGAGGACCGCGACCGCAGCCGCGACGCGCAGGACGGCGACCGATGCTCTCATGTCCACACCGTACCCATCATCGTTTCCCTCTCGGTGACACCCGCGAAACACGGGTGACTCATCCGTCCCGTTGACTGACCTGACCACCGCGCCGGAGCCACGGCGCACACGAGCCGACAGGGGCCGCCGATGGACACGACGATGCAGACGACGATGCGGGCGATGGTGATCGAGCGGACCGGCGGGCCCGAACAGCTCGTCGCCGCCGACGTGCCCTACCCGCGACGGGTCAACGCCGAGGTGCTCGTGCGCGTCGTCGCCGCCGGCGTCAACCGCTTCGACCTGGAGACCCGGGCCGGTCGCGGCGACAGCGACGCCATCCCGGCGTTCCCGGCCGTGCTGGGCCACGACTTCAGCGGCGTCGTCGTCGAGACGCCCTACGCGGCGCATCCACTGAGTCCGGGCGACGCCGTCTACGGCATGGCCCCGTGCCCGCGCTCCGGTGGCAGCTACGCCGAGTACATCAGCGTCCCGTCGCTGTCGGTGGCCCGGAAGCCCACCACCCTGTCGCACCTCGAAGCCGCCGCGGTGCCCCTCGCGGCGCTCACGGCCTGGGGGATGGTCGTCGACGTCGCCAAGGCCCACGAGGGCCAGCGCCTCCTCATCAACGCCGGCGCGGGCGGGGTGGGGCACTTCGCGGTGCAGTTCGCCTCGTACTTCGGCGCACACGTCGTCGCGACCGGCTCGCAGGCCAACTCGGCCTGGCTGCGGGAGCTCGGGGCCGCCGAGGTCGTCGACTACGGCGCGGCCGACGTCGACCGCAGCGTCCGTCAGGTCGACGTCGTGCTCAACCTGGTCGACGACGACGTCGAGGCCGACCGGTCGCTGAGGTTGCTCCGACCCGGTGGGCTCGCCGTCCACGCACCGCTCGCCTCGGGGGCCGCCTTCGCCGAGAAAGCCGCGCAGGCAGGCGTCCGGTCGACCGGGTTCGCCGTCTCCCCCGACGGCGCCACGCTGGCGGTCATCTCGCGACTGCTCGACTCGGGAGACGTCCGGGTCTACGTCGACGAGGTCTACGACCTGGTCGACGCCCGTGACGCCCATGCTCGCCTCGAGCGGTCGCACACCCGCGGCAAGCTCGTGCTGCGCGTCACCGACGACACCGAGGCCGCCTGACCCGGCCTCCGGACCCGGCCCCCGGACCGGCCGCCGTGGCCCGACGCGACCCCGCCTAGATCCGACGCTCGAGGACGAAGTCCTGCTGCAGGTCGTCGCCGAGGGCGAAGGTCTTCGTCCCGACCTTCACGAGTCCGTGCTTGGCGTAGAAGCGAAGCGCCCGTTCGTTCTGCTGGTTGACCCCGAGCCACACCGAGGAGGCGCCGGTCGCGCGGGCTGCCTCGAGGGTCGCGGCCATCAGGGTCGAGGCCGCCCCCGTGCCGTGCCCCTGCGGCATGACGTAGAACTTGCTCAGCTCGACGGTCGGCCGGGACGAGACGGCTGCGGCGACGTCCGCGTCCTCGGGATCTCCCGCGATCATCATGCTGTAGCCGAGGGCCCCCCGGGCCGTGGGGTCGACGGCCAGCAGGACGGTCCGGGTGTCGTCGGCGAGGTAGCGCGAGAAGGCCTCCTCGGACAGCACCGTGGTGACGACCCGGGCGATGTCCGCGAGGTCCGACCCGGGCGGGCAGGCGAGCGGGAAGGTCACCGCGGCGACCTCGGCGAGCAGGGGGGCGTCGGTCGGGAGGGCAGGGCGCACGGTGACGGTCATCTGCCCATGGTGCCCCACCCGCGCCTCCCCGCCCGACCACGGACGGGAGCCGACGACGAAGGCCGCCCCACTCGAGAGTGGGACGGCCTTCGGGCGACGCAGTGCCTGGGAGGTCTGAGGACCTAGAAGACGTTGATGTCGAGGGGGATGCCGGGACCGAAGGTCGTCGACAGCGTGCCCTTGGTGATGTAGCGGCCCTTGGACGAGGACGGCTTGAGGCGGACGACCTCTTCGAGGGCGGCGTCGAGGTTGGTGTTCAGCTGCTCTTCCGAGAAGCCGGCCTTACCGATGACGAAGTGCACGTTGCTGTGCTTGTCGACACGGAACTCGATCTTTCCGCCCTTGATGTCGTTGACGGCCTGCGCGACGTTGGGGGTCACGGTGCCGGTCTTCGGGTTGGGCATGAGGCCGCGGGGGCCGAGCACCTTTCCGAGACGACCGACCTTGCCCATGAGCTCGGGGGTCGAGACGGCCGAGTCGAACGACGTGTAGCCGCCCGCGACCTTCTCGATGAGCTCGTCGCCACCGACCTCGTCGGCACCCGCGGCGATGGCCGCCTCGGCGGCGGCACCCGTCGCGAACACGATGACGCGGGCGGTCTTGCCCGTGCCGTGCGGCAGGATGACGGTGCCGCGCACCATCTGGTCGGCCTTGCGGGGGTCGACGCCGAGCTTGAGCGCGACCTCGACGGTCGAGTCGAACTTCTTCGAGCCGGTCTCGCGAGCGACGGCCACGGCCTCGCTGGTGCTGTAGAACTTGCCTGCCTCGATCTTCTCGGCAGCGGCGCGGTACGCCTTGGACTTCTGAGCCATGTTGGACCTCTTCGTACTGGGGACGTGGTTGCGAGCCTGGCCGGCTCTCCCACTGATGTCAGGGTCGTGCAGGCGGGTCGCCTGCACGGAGGGGTGCTGCTTAGGCGTCGACCGTGATGCCCATGGAACGGGCGGTGCCGGCGATGATCTTCGCCGCGGCGTCGATGTCGTTGGCGTTCAGGTCGGCCTGCTTGGTCGTCGCGATCTCGCGCACCTGGTCCATGGTCAGCTTGCCGACCTTGGTGGTGTGCGGGGTTCCCGAACCCTTGGCGACGCCGGCGGCCTTCTTGATGAGCTCGGCGGCGGGCGGGGTCTTGAGGATGAACGTGAACGAGCGGTCTTCGTAGACCGTGATCTCGACGGGGACGACGTTGCCGCGCTGCGACTCGGTCGCCGCGTTGTACGCCTTGCAGAACTCCATGATGTTCACGCCGTGCTGACCCAGGGCCGGGCCGATGGGCGGGGCGGGGTTCGCGGCGCCGGCGTTGATCTGAAGCTTGATCAGACCCGTGACCTTCTTTTTCGGTGCCATTGTTCTTTTCCTTCTTGTGGGGTTCGAACCGATCGCGGTCGCGACCTGCTCTCCCGGTGGCCCGCGGCGCGGACTCCGGTGATCTGTAGACCTGGGGGTGGGTGCCTGCTAGAGCTTCGTGACCTGGTCGAAGCTGAGCTCGACCGGCGTCTCGCGCTCGAACAGCGAGACCAGCACGGTGAGCTTGCCGCTCTCGGGCTTGATCTCGTTGATCGTACCGGGAAGTCCGGCGAACGACCCCTCTTTGATCGTGATCGTCTCGCCGATCTCGAAGTCGACCTCGGCGGGGATGACCCGCTGGGCCTGCTTGCCACCCTTGGCGCCGCCCTTGGCGGGCGCCGGGGTCGTGTCGACCTGGACGAGGCTCTTCAACATGTTGAAGGCCTCTTCGAAACGCAGCGGCGTCGGGTTGTGGGCGTTGCCCACGAAGCCCGTGACCCCGGGGGTGTGGCGGACGACGGACCAGCTGTCCTCGTTGAGGTCGAGACGCACGAGCACGTAGCCGGGGATGCGGACGCGGGTGACGAGCTTGCGCTGCCCGTTCTTGATCTCGACCACGTCCTCCATGGGGACCTCTACCTGGTAGATGTAGTCCTCCATGGTCATCGAGACCATGCGGTTCTCGATGTTCTGCTTCACGCGGCGCTCGAAGCCGGCGTACGAGTGGATGACGTACCACTTGCCGGGCTTGCCCCGCAGCTCGTAACGGAAGGCCTCGTAGGGGTCGACCTCGGCGGGCTCGTCGTCCTCGACCTCGGTGGCGGACACGTCGACGTCGACGTCGTCGTGCGCGATCTCGGCGTCGGCGTCCTGGACGGACTGCTCGGCCTCGGCGATGACGGCGTTCGCGGCGGGGGCGTCGCCCTCGTCGGCCGCCTGCTCGGCCTCGGAGTCGGCCTCGTCGTCGGTGGCCTCGACGGCGGCCTCGGCCTCGAACTCGTCGTCGATGTCGAGGGCGTCGTCGACGATCGCGTCGGCCTCGGGGTCGCGTGCCTCGGCCAGCGTGTCGAGCAGGCCGTCGAGGTCGCTCGTGTCGGTCGAACCGGAGTCGCCTTCGTCGACGACCGAGAGGGCCTCGGACTCGGCGGGCTCGACGGCGTCCTCGTCGGCGGCCAGCGTGCCGCCCTCTTGGGCCTCTTCGACCTCGGAGGACTGCTCGGCAGCGGTGGCGAGGTCGATGTCGTCGCGCTCGTTGTCAGGCAAGGGTTCTTCTTTCGATCGGGGTTGTCGGGTGCTCGTGCTCGGTGGCACGGGACCCGCTCACGTGGTGCTCGGGGAGTCGGCCGGTGGGTGACGCGTCAGCTGCCGGTCGGGCCGTTGCCGAAGACGTAGCCGACGCCGGTGCCGAACACCAGGTCGAGCAGGGAGACGAGGGCCATCATGATGACCACGAAGACCAGGACGACGCCGGTGTAGCTGAGCAGCTCTTTGCGGGTCGGCGTGACGACCTTCTTGAGCTCGGCGATCACCTGGCGGATGAACAACGCGATGCGGGCGAAGGGACTGCGGCGCGTCGCACCGTCGCTCTTCGCCTTCTCGACGACGTCTTCACTGGGGACGTCAACGTCTTTTCTCGCCACTGTTCCGACCTTCCGAGCTCGGCCCGTGGGCCTGTGTCCGTATCTGTGTGTGATCACCGTGTCATGAAGAACACAGCCGGGCTGCAGGGCGGACAGGACTCGAACCTGCAACCTGCGGTTTTGGAGACCGCTGCTCTACCAATTGAGCCACCGCCCTATGGGATCGACGCCCTTCAGATGACCTCTCGGCCGGACCCGGAGGCCCTGCCTCTCGCAGTCGGCTGTTGGTGAACCGGACTGCAGAGGCGCGCTGAAGCTTGGCGCATTCGATCGCCTCGTCAAGTGTAGGCGAAGCGGCGGGCGCGTGCAAAGCCGGGCGCCGCGGGGTCCGACGGACCGCCGACGGGCGCACCCGTCCGGGCCGGTCACACCCCCGCTAGGCTGACCCGCGTGACCCCGACCGCGCGCCGTCTCTCGTCCCGTATCTCGTCGATCGCCGAATCGGCCACGCTGGCCGTCGACGCGAAGGCCAAGGCCCTGCTGGCACAGGGCCGACCGATCATCAGCTACGGCCCGGGCGAGCCCAACTTCCCCACGCCCGACCACATCGTCGACGCGGCCGTCGTCGCCGCCCGCGACCCGCGCAACCACCGCTACTCGGCCGCGGCCGGCCTGCTCGAACTGCGCGAGGCGATCGTCGAGAAGACCCTGCGCGACAGCGGCACCACGGTGTCGACGTCGCAGGTGATCGTCACGAACGGTGGCAAGCAGGCCGTCTACCAGGCCTTCCAGGCGCTGCTCGACGACGGCGACGAAGCCCTCCTGCCGTCGCCCTACTGGACGACCTACCCCGAGGCCATCGCCCTCGCCGGCGGAGTCACCGTCGAGGTCTTCGCCGGTGCCGACCAGGGCTACAAGGTCACGGTCGACCAGCTCGAGGCCGCCCGCACCGAGCGCACGAAGGTGTTGCTGTTCTGCTCGCCGTCGAACCCGACGGGCGCGGTCTACTCACCCGACGAGGTCGAGGCGATCGGTCGTTGGGCCCTCGAGGCCGGCGTCTGGGTGATCACCGACGAGATCTACCAGAACCTCACCTACGACGGGGTGACGGCCGTCTCGATCACCGAGGCCGTGCCCGAGCTGGCCGACCAGGCGATCCTGGTCAACGGCGTGGCCAAGACCTACGCGATGACCGGGTGGCGGGTCGGCTGGATGATCGGCCCGACCGACGTGGTCAAGGGTGCCGCGAACCTCCAGTCGCACCTCACGTCGAACGTCTCGAACGTGTCGCAGCGGGCGGCCCTGGCGGCCCTCACCGGACCGCAGGACGAGGTCGAGGCCATGCGGGTCGCCTTCGACGCCCGACGCAGCACCATCGTCCGCGAGCTCAACCGGATCGACGGCGTCGTCACCCCCACCCCCGAGGGAGCCTTCTACGTCTACCCCGACGTGCAGGGCCTGCTCGGTCGCGAGTGGGGAGGCGTCACGCCCACCACGTCGCTCGAACTCGCCGACCTCATCCTCGAACAGGCCGACGTCGCCACCGTGCCCGGTGAGGCCTTCGGGCCCAGCGGGTACCTCCGGCTGTCCTACGCCCTCGGCGACGACGAGTTGCTCGAGGGCGTCCGCCGCCTCCAGCGCCTGTTCGCCTGAGGCCGCGACCCCCGTCCCGAGGCCGGGTCCACCGATCGGTGGACCCGGCCTCGACCGGTCGGGCCTGGTGCGCGGAGCCGCCACGGCGCACGCTGGAGCCATGACCCCCGAACCCGTCGTGCGAGTGCACGACCTCACCAAGACCTACGGCACCGCCACGGCTCTGCACGGCCTCTCGTTCGAGGTGGCCGCGGGCGAGACCCTCGGCCTGCTCGGCCCCAACGGCGCCGGCAAGTCGACCACCATCGAGATCCTCGAGGGCTACCGCGACCGGTCGGGCGGCGACGTGTCGGTGCTCGGCGCCGACCCGCAGCACGCCGGTCTCGACTGGAAGGCGCGCCTCGGCATCGTCCTGCAGACCTCCGGCGAACAGGGGACGGCCACGGTGCGCGAGCAGATCGCCCACTTCGCCGGCTTCTACCCGAACCCGCGCGACGTCGACGAGGTGATCGCCGCGGTCGGCCTCGAGGCGAAGGCCGGGGCACGCATCCGGTCGCTGTCCGGGGGGCAGCGACGACGCGTCGACGTCGCGCTCGGTGTGGTCGGCGGCCCCGAGCTGTTGTTCCTCGACGAACCGACCACGGGCTTCGACCCCGAGGCCCGCCGACAGTTCTGGCAGTTGATCCGGTCGCTGTCGGACGACGGGACGAGCATCGTCCTCACCACCCACTACCTCGACGAGGCGGCGCAGCTGAGCGACCGCGTCGCGGTGATCGCGCAGGGCCGGCTCGTCGCCCAGGGGCGACCCGACGAGCTCGGGGACGAGGAGGCGCGCACCCCTCGCGTGACCTGGCTCGACGAACACGGACGGCACGACGTCCGCACCTCCGCACCGGGCGCCCTGGTCGCCGACCTGCACGCCCGCGGAGGCGAACCGCGCTCGCTCGAGGTGATCCGGCCGTCGCTGGAGGACGTGTACCTCGGGTTGGTCGCGACCGCCGAGACCGTCGCGGACGGGGAACGGGTCGCGACCGACGCCGGGGACGCGCCGCGCGCCTCCTCGTCCGGGGTGACCTCGTGAGGACGCTCTCGCTCGGCCTGAGCCGCACCCGGTACGAGGTGCGGGGGTACTTCCGGGCCGGCGACACCGTCTTCTTCACGTTCTTGTTCCCGGTCGTGATGCTCGCGATCTTCTCCACGGCGTTCAGCGCCTCGGGCTCGTTCGGCACGCGGCCGGACGGTTCCGAGGTGGGGGCCGCCGCGTTCTACCTGCCGGGCATGATCGCGGCCGGCATCCTGCTCTCGGGCGTGCAGAACCTCGCCGTCGACATCGCCCTCGAGCGTGGCGACGGCACCCTCAAGCGACTTTCGGGGACGCCCCTGCCGGTCGGGTCGTACTTCGTCGGCAAGTTCGGCCAGGTGCTCGTCACGAGCCTGCTGCAGGTGGCGCTGCTCGTGCTGGTGGCCCGGGTGCTCTTCGGCGTGCCCTTGCCGACCGACGCCGGGTCGTGGCTGACGCTCGCCTGGGTCTACCTGCTCGGCATCGCGACGTCGGCGCTGGTCGGCATCGCCCTCTCGCGCGTGCCCCGCAGCGGGAAGAGCGCCACGGCCGTGATCGTCCCGATCACGCTCGTGCTGCAGTTCATCTCGGGGGTCTACCTGCCGTTCACCCAGCTGCCCGACTGGCTGCAGTCGGTGGCCTCGGTGTTCCCGTTGAAGTGGCTGGCGCAGGGCATGCGCAGCGTATTCCTGCCCGACACGTTCTCGGCCGCCGAGGCCGGCGGATCGTGGGACCTGCCCGGCGTCGCCCTCTGGCTGGCGGTCTGGCTCGTCGCCGGCGCCGTCGCCTCGCTGCTGACCTTCCGGTGGATCAGGAAGGACACCTGACCCGTGGACGGCCACCGTCCTCCGCCCGATCGGCGACGACCACGACGGCCTCGCCGGCCCGCGGCTGCCACTAGCGTGATCGACATGGACGACACCGGCGACCGGGCGGAGGCCGCGGCCCCCGCCCGGTCGGGAACCGCCATCTCGATGCGCTGGTGGGACGCCGGCCTCGCGATCACGGTCGTGGTGATGGTCGTCCTGGCCACGACCTCGTCGAGCGGCCGGGTCACGGCCTCGTTCGTCGCCGTCGGGCTGCTGGTGCTCACGTGGTTCGCCCTCGCGCGGCCCGTGGTGCGTCGCGCCGTCGCGCTGCTGTCGCTCCCGACCGTGACGGCCGTCGCCGCGCTCGTGGTGGTGGGCGGCGTCACGGTGGCCGCCACCCCCGAACTCGCGGTCGTGCAGGCCTTCCTCATGCCGCTGATCTGGACGCTGCTCCCCGGCACCCGGTCCGCGATCGTCGCCAACGTCTGCTTGTGCGTCGCCATCTCGATCGGGTTCGTCGTCAGCCTGGGGTGGTCGGCCGAGGCCCTCGCGACGGCCGCCACCAGCGAAGGCCTCTCGCTCGTCTTCAGCATCGCGCTGGGGATGTGGATCACCACGATCGCCGGGGTCGGGGTCGAACGCGGCCGGCTGCTCGACGAGCTGCGCGAGGCCCAGGCCGAACTGGCCGCGCGGCACCGCGACGCGGGCACGAGCACCGAACGCGAGCGCCTGGCCCGGGAGATCCACGACACGATCGCCCAGAGCCTCACCGGAGTCGTCATGCTCGCGCAGCAGACCCGCGGAGCCCTCGCGGCCGGCGACCTGACGACGACCCGTGAACGGCTCGACGTGATCGAGGCCGCCGCCCGCGAGGCCCTCACCGAGGCGCGCACCCTCGTCGCGGCGACCGCGTCCACCGGACCGGCGGGCACCGACGTGGCGGCCGCCCTCCATCGCCTCGGCGAGCGCTTCGAGCGGGAGAGCGGAATCGGGATCACGGTCGACGCCGTCGAGGTCGACCTGCCCCGCGACCTGCAGGTCGTGCTGGTGCGGTGCACCCAGGAGGCGCTGGCCAACGTCCGCAAGCACAGTGCGTCGACGTCGGCGCGGGTCACGCTCACGGCGACGGACGGGACGGCCGTGCTCGTCGTGTCCGACGACGGCACCGGGTTCGACACGGCGGTCGCATCGACCGGGTTCGGCCTCGACGGCCTCCGCGAGCGGCTCGAGCTGTCGGGTGGCCGCCTCGACGTCTCGTCGGACCGCGACGGGACGGTCGTCACCGCGCAGGTCCCCCGCGCCGCGGTGGTGACCCCGTGACCGCGGGGCCCGCGCACGAGGATGCGACGTCGACCGGGCCCGGAGCCTCGCCGGCGGGATCGCCCGTGCACCGCACCGTCGTGGCCGACGACCATCCGATCGTGCGGCAGGGCATCGCCGCCCTGCTCGCGACGACGGACGACTTCGTCGTGGTGGGGCAGGCGAGCGACGGCTCCGAGGCCGTCGCCCTGGCGGACTCGCTCGAGCCCGACCTGATCGTGATGGACCTCCGCATGCCCGGCCTCGACGGTGTCGAGGCGACCGAGGCCGTCCTGGCACGTCACCCGACGACCAAGGTCGTCGTGCTCACCACCTACGAGTCCGACGACAGCATCCTGCGGGCGATCGAGGTGGGGGCGAGCGGCTACCTCCTGAAGGCCTCCCCGGAGGACGAGCTCGTGGCGGGCCTCCGAGCCGTGGTCGCGGGACAGGTGGCCCTCGCCCCCGCGATGGCGGCCCGTCTCGTCGGCCGCGCACGCAGCGGCGCCGAGCCCGTGCCGCGCCCGACCCCGTTGAGTCCTCGCGAGACCGACGTGCTCGCCCTCGTGGCGGAGGGTTGCTCGAACCGCGAGATCGGACGCCGGCTGTTCGTCGGCGAGGCGACGGTCAAGACGCACCTGCTGCACGTATTCGAGAAACTGGGCGTCAACGACCGGACGCGCGCCGTCACGCTGGCGCTCGAACTCGGCCACCTGCCGCGCCGCTGAGGATCTCTGCGCCGCGACGTCGGACGGGCACCGCCGCGTCGGACGCACGTGGCCGCGTCGGACGCACGCGGCCGCGTCCCTACAGCGAGAGGCCGAGGAGGACGGGCTCGGGGCGCAGCAGCACGCCGAACTCGGACTGGACCCGCTGCTGCACGTAGCGCGCGAGCTCGGCGACCTCGTCGCCCGTGGCACTGCCACGGTTGGTCAGGGCCAGGGTGTGCTTGGACGAGACGGCGGCTCGCGAGCCCGGCAGGCGGAAACCCCTCGCGATGCCGGCGTGCTCGATCAGCCAGGCGGCGCTGAGCTTGACCTCGGCGGGCGCACGGGGCGCCGGGGCGGCCGGCTCCTCACCGAGTGGCACGACCTGGCGCTCGGGCTCGGGGCCGGTCGGCCACCGTGGCGCGTCGGCCGGCAGGGTCGACGCGTCGGCCCGCGACACGATCGGGTTGGTGAAGAACGATCCGCTCGACGCCGTGTCACGGTCGGCCGGATCGAGCACCATGCCCTTCGCGGCCCGCAGGGCGAGCACGCTGGAGCGCACGTCGGCGACCGAGACCCGGGCCCCGAGCTCGACGCCGAGGGCCTTCGCGAGCTGCGGGTACGCGACCTGCTCGCTCGCGCCTCCGTGGTCCATGAGGGCGAACTCCACGGCCGTGACGACGCCCCGACGGCCCTGCTTGAAGACGCTCGTGCGGTACCCGAGGTCGAGGTTGGCCGCGGGGATGCGGACGAACTCGCCCGAGTCGTCGTCCAGGAAGTCGACGGCCACGAGCGTCGAGGCGACCTCCTGGCCGTAGGCACCGATGTTCTGGATCGGCGACGCGCCCGTCGAGCCGGGGATGCCGCTGAGCGCCTCGAGCCCCGACCAGCCCTGCTCGACCGTGGAGGCGACGAGGTCGTCCCAGGGCTCACCGGCGGCGACGCGGAGGTGGACGCGGTGGTCGTCGGAGTCGACGCGCTCGACACCCCGGGTGGCCACGTGGACGACCGTGCCGTCGAACGGCTCGTCGGAGGCGACCGTGTTCGACCCGCCGCCCAGGACGTACCAGGGGTCGTCACCGACCGACGCCTCACGGACCGCGGCCAGCAGCTCGTCGGTCGTCGTCGCCTCGACCAGGCGGGCGGGCTCGCCGCCCACCTGCATCGTCGTGAGCTCGGCGAAGGTCGTCACGCCAGCGTCACCACGACCTGGGCCTTGCCCAGCACGGTCTGGCCGCCGGCGGTCACGGTCAGGTCGATGCGCGCCGTGCCGGCCTCGGCGTCGAGCTTGCCCACCTTCGCGACGACGGCGATCTCGGCCCCGGCGGTGGGGTCGACCACGACGGGACGCGTGAAGCGCACCTGGTAGTCCGACACCCGACCGAGCACGCCGGCGTCGTCGCCCGCCCCCTCGAGCCATTCGACGACCGGCTGGACGGCGGTGCCCATCGTGAGCATGCCGTGGGCCAGGACACCGGGGAGACCGACCGCGGCCGCCACGTCGTCGCGGTAGTGGATGGGGTTGAAGTCGCCCGAGGCGCCGGCGTAGCGCACCAACGAGTCGCGTGTCAGGGGGTAGGTCTTCTCGGCGACGACCTGGCCGACCTCGAGGGCGCTCACGCGGCGGCCTCGTCGTCGGCGCGGACGACGAGCGTCGACACGGCGGTGACCACGTGCCGCCCGTCGACGTCGCGCATGTCGGAGGACGCCGTGACCATGGCGTTGCCGCCCAGCGTCTTGACGCTCGTCACGGTCAGGGTGGCCGTGAGCTCGTCCCCCGCGACGATCGGACGCGAGAGCGAGAAGCGCTGCTCGCCGTGGACGACGCGGGAGAAGTCGATGCCCGCGTCGGGTTCGGCGAGCAACTGGGCGAGGGTGGCCTCTTGGACGACGACGGCGAAGGTCGGCGGGGCGACGAGGTCGCCGTGCCCGGCCGCGTGGGCCGCCTCGAGGTCGAACGAGAGCGGGCTCGTCGAGCCGGTCGCGCGGGCGAACTCGCGCACCTTCTCGCGGCCCACGAGGTAGGGCGGGGCCGGCGGGAAGACCCGCCCTTGCAGATCAGGGTTCACGGACACGCGGTCGAGTCTAACCAGCGGGGTACGTCGCCCGGCCCGGTGTCGGGGGCACGGCGTACGTTCACGTCATGAGCGACGCGAACATCGACCCCGACATCACCCCCGTCGACCCGGCAGCGGCCGAGTCCGACGAGACGACGACCACCGACACGACGACCACCGACGAGACCGACCAGGCCGCCACGGCCCGGGAGGAGAACGCGGCCCCCGCACACGGCGAGACGCTCGGCGGCGCCCGCCCCGACGGCGGCAGCACGGCGTCGAAGGACCCCGACGACTGGGTCACCGGCGACGAGCCCATCACCGGCCCGCAGAAGAGCTACCTCGACACCCTCGCCCGCGAAGCCGGCGAAGAGCTGCCCGCCGACATGACGAAGGCCGAGGCGAGCGAGCACATCGACCGCCTCCAGCAGAAGACCGGCCGCGGGGCCTGACCCCTCGTCGTCCCCCGGGGCCCGGGCCGATCCGCGAAAGACGGCCCGGTGCCCCTTCCGATCCACCCGTGGCAGTCGTACACTCCAGTCACGTCTGGGATGGTAACTCGACGTGGGCACCCTCCTCTGGCGCGTGCCGGTACTGATCCACCTGCACCTCGAGCGCCGAGGGTGCGACGGGGTGCATCCGAGTCCTCCCCCGACTCGGGTGCACCTCTTCACGTCGCCCACCGCATCGTGTCCCGCGTCCGGGGCCGACCGACCCGGGGCCGTGCGGCTCCGTCCGTCTAGGGTGAACGGATGACCTCCCCCGAGCCCCCGGTCTCCACCGCCGGCTCCGGTCGCCGCGACGGCCCCACCTCGTGGACCGCCGCACTGCTGGGTTCGACGCACCCGGGGCCGACGGTGGTGGTGACCGTCCTCGCCGTCGTGCTGGGCGCCTCCTCGGGGTTGCCCCTCGGCCGACTCGTGCTGCTCGCCCTCGCGGTGCTGCTCGGACAGGCCTCCATCGGGTTCGCGAACGACTGGCTCGACGCCGGGCGCGACCGCGCCGTCGGCCGGACCGACAAGCCGGTGGCCCAGGGCCTCGTGAGCGTGTCGGCCGTTCGCCGTGCCGCGGTGGTCTGCGGCGTGCTGATGCTCGTGCCGTCCTACGCGCTCGGGCCCGCAGCCGGCACGGCCCACCTCGTGCTCGTGGCCTCGGGGTGGGCGTACGACCTCGGGCTCAAGCGGACCCCGGTCTCGGTGGTGCCCTTCGTCGTGAGCTTCGGCCTGCTGCCGGCCGTCGCCACCCTCGCGGCGGCACCACCGTCGCCTCCCGCCGCCTGGGCCGTGGCGGTCGGAGCCGTGTTCGGCATCGCGATCCACTTCACGAACGTCCTGCCCGACCTCGACGACGACGCGCGCACCGGCATCGTCGGGCTCCCCCACCGCCTCGGGCGGACCGTCTCGGGAGTCGTCGCGTTCGCGGCGCTGGCCGTCGCGGCCGTCCTGCTGCTCTCGGGCCGACTGGGCGGCGACTCGTCGGCTCCGGGCCTCGTCGCTGCCGCCGTCGGCACCGCCGTGACCCTCGGCATCGCCGTCGTCGGAGTGCGCCTCGTGCTCGCGGGACGCGTCGACCGGACCCTCTTCCGGTTGATCATGGTGGCGGCCGTGCTGCTCGTGGTGCAGCTCGCCCTCAGCGGCGGCACCGTCGTCGCCTGAGCACGCGGGTCGGCGGAGGGGAGCCGAGCCGGCGCGGCCGCGGGGGCCGGACCGCTCAGGCCCAGCGCATGGCGTAGACCGAGGCGAGCAGGTGCCTGCTCGGAGCCCTCAGCACGGCTCCGAGCGCCAGGTCCCGGGCCCGAGCCGCTCCCCCGCCGACGGGCCGACCGAGGGCGGTGTTCCACTCGGCCTGCCGGGCGGCGCGGAGGGCGGCGCGGGCACGGTCGGCGTCGAAACGGCCGAACGTCATCGGATCGAGCACCCGGCCACCCCTCCGCTTCACCGCCGCGGCGATGACGGCCTCGAGCGCGTGCCCGTCGAGCCAGCCGAGGTTCATGCCCTGGCCGCCGATGGGACTGATCTCGTGGGCGGCGTCGCCGATCAGCGTGACCCGGCCGACGACCGTCCGGACGGCCAGCCGGCGCCGGACGCCGAACCCGCTCGTCATGGTCGAGGTCGTCGGGTCGACGGGTGACCCGGTGCGGTCCGACACGAGCCGCGCGACGTCGTCCGGTGCGACCGACGCGGTCGCTGCGTGAGCCGACCCGACGTGCACCACGAACCGTCGTCGACCCGCGGGCAACGGGAACGACTCGACCACCCCGGAGCGCTCGAGATGGATCACGGCGTCGGGGCCGTGGCCGGTGGCGTCGGCGAAGTCGCCCATCACGTAGCGGTCGGGCAGGTCCCGGGCCCTGGTGTCGACGCCCAGCGCGGCGCGGACGGCGCTGCGCGTGCCGTCGGCCCCGACGACGAAGCGGGCGGCGACGACCACCGGCCCCTCGTCGTCGACCCCCTCGACGACCACGTCCTCGTCGCGTTGTGCGAGCCCGACGAACCGCACGCCCCGACGGAGCGCGTCGTCCCGCCGCGCGGCCAACCCCGTCCGCAGCACCGCCTCGGTGCGGTCCTGCGGCACCGCCGCGACGAACGGCCACCGCGACGACGCCCGGTCGAACGGCACCACGCCGACCGTCCGCTCGCCGCTCCGGGCGATCCCCCGCCGGATGCGGACGGCGTCGGCGAGCAGGTCGTCCGCGAGGCCGAGCCGGTCGAAGAGGTCGATCGAGGGCGGATGCACGCCGAGGGCGCGCGAGTGCGCCGGATCGTCGACCCGCGCCTCCCAGACGACGGCATCGAGGCCGCGATCCGCCAGGGCGGCGGCGAGCATCACCCCGACGGGCCCCCCACCGACGATCAGGACGTCATGCGTCCGCACGGCCGGCACCCCCGGGGGCGTCGACGCCGATCTCGCAGACGAGCAGCAGGCGGAAGGGCCACTGCCGGACGACGCGCCACCCCGGCGGAGCCACGTCGACCAGCTCGTCGGCGGTGAAGCTGCGGCGGATCGACAGGAGCCCGTCGACGTGGACGAACGAGCGGGTCCGCCACGGCCAAGTCGCGGCCCGGTAGGCGAGGTACGCCCCGCGGGCCCGCTCGATGTCGGCGTGCAGTACGAGACGGGACGCCAGGCGGGCGCTGTCGTCCAGCACGGCCGCCCGAGCCCCGTCGTCGAGGTGGTGCAGGACGTGGTTCGACACGACCACGTCGAAGGTCTCGCCCGCCGCCACGAGGTCGGCGCTCGAGGCCCGCCGGAACTCGACGCCGAACGGGACGGGGCAGGACGCCGCGAAGGCGTGGGCCCGTTCGTCGGGATCGACGGCGACGACCTCGAGGGCGAGCCCGTCGCGACGGGCCCAGCCGGCCAGGGCGCGCGCGAGGTCGCCGCCGCCGGACCCGAGGTCGAGCAGCCTGGTCGTCACGTCGGCCGACAACAGCGGGCGGAGGCGGCGGAGGTACGCCCGGCGCCACCCCGCCACGAGACCGTTCACGACCGGGAAGGCCCGGTAGGTGGCGTTCAGCAGGCCGAGGTCGCAGCCCGGGTCGTCCATCAGCTCGACGAGTCCGACGCCTCGTCGCGACAGGTCGGGCCACCAGGGCGGCCGCACCGCGACCGACGGAGCCGAGGAGGTGCGGGTCGCGCTCACGAGACCGCGCGACGCGTCATCAGCGCGGTCTCGACGGTCAGCCCGGGGCCGAAGGCCATGGCGCCCACGCGCTGCGACGGGGCGGGGGGGCCGGCCAGGAGGTCGGCGAGGATGAACAGGACGGTCGCGCTCGACATGTTGCCGTAGTCGCGCAGGACGTCGCGTGAGGGCGCCAGGTGGGCGTCGGTGAGCCCGAGCTGCTGTTGCACGCGGTCGAGGATGCTGCGCCCGCCCGGATGGACGGCCCACAGGTCGACGTCGCCGACGCCGACGCCGCCGGCCTCGAAGAGCGGTGCCAGGGCCGAGTCGATGTGGAGCTCGATGATCTGCGGGACGTAGCTGCTCAGCACCATGTCGAAGCCCAGGTCGCCGATCGTCCACGCCATGTCGGTCTCGCCGACCGGGGTGAGCACCGTCTCGAGGACGTCGAGGTCGAGCACGACGGAGCCCGACGGCGCCGGGCGGGCGGTCACCACGGCGGCGGCCGCCCCGTCGGCGAACACGGACGAGGCGACGATCGAGTCGGGGTCGTCGGAGCTCCGCAGGTGCAGCGTGCAGAGCTCGGCGCAGACGACGAGCACGACCGCCTCCGGATCGGCGAGGCAGAAGTCGCGTGCGGCGGCGAGGGCGGGGAAGGCCCCGTAGCAGCCCATGAAGCCCAGGTGGTGGCGACGGGTCGACGGCGACAACCCGAGGCCCCGGACGAGCAGGTAGTCGGGCCCGGGGGCGAAGAAGCCGGTGCACGACACGCTGATCACGTGGGTGACGTCGTCGGGCCCGAGGTCGGGCGCCGCCGCGAGCGCGGCACGAGCGGCGTCGAGGAACAGCTGGGGCGACCGGTCCGTGTAGACCTGGTTGCGCGCACCCGTGCCGGGTCGGAGGATCTCGTTCGACGCGGCGTCGTAGAAAGTGGGCTCGCCCTCGCGCGGTCGCCGGTCGAGCTCGTCGACGACGGTGTGCCGGGTCTCGATGGCCGAGGCACCGAACGCGGCGCCGACGATGCGCTGACCGAGGCGGCCGAGGCCGGCCTGGGTCGCGAAGATCTCTCGGACGTCGTCCTGTCGGATGATGGTCGGGGGCACCGCGGTGCCGATGCTGCGGATGCTCACGGCCATGCTTCATCGTATGCCCGACGCCCGGGCACGGCGCACCGGTCGCGTCTCGGTGCGCGGAGACGACCCGGCGGGTGACCACCGAGCGTACGGACGACGAAGGCCCGAACTCGTGAGAGATCCGGGCCTGCGGTAGCGAGGGCGGGACTTGAACCCGCGACACCACGATTATGAGCCGTGTGCTCTAACCAACTGAGCTACCCCGCCGCAGGCTGCAGGCCCTGCCGGCATCACACCGGGACGGGACCGAGACAGCCAGAGCCCCGAGTCAGGATTGAACTGACGACCCCTTCCTTACCATGGAAGTGCTCTACCACTGAGCTATCGGGGCGTGACCACCAGGCGAGCGACCGAGGCCGCTGCCGATTGGCACCAGACAAGGGTAGCAGAGCGAACGGGCTGCTGACGCCACGTGCCGACCCGGCCCGCCGAAGGCCCCGCGGGGCAGGATCGACGGGTGCACAGCCTCGAACTCCTGCTCGACCCGGCCTCCGACGGAGCCGTCCGTGACGAATGGCGCGTGCTGTCCGCGGCGGGCCTCCCGTCGCAGGGCGACCACGGCGGGACGTCGAACGCGCCGCACGTCACCCTGGTGGCACGACCCGACCTCGACCCGGCCGCCGACCCGCGCCTCCTGCCCCTCTCGGAGGCGCTGCCGATGCCCGCCGAGCTCGGCGGGCTGCTGCTCTTCGGGTCGCCCCCGCGCGGGCTCGTGCTCGTGCGACCCGTGGTCGTGACGGGAGAACTGCTGGACCTCCACGCCCGGGTGCACGAGAGCCTGGGAGGCGCGGGGGACGTCCCGCACACCACGCCCGGTCGGTGGACCCCCCACGTCACCCTCGCGTCACGCCTCACGCCCGACCAGGTGGCCCGGGCCCTCGACGCCCTCTCCGAGGCCGGCGTCCCGTCGACCCGGCCGGTCGTGCTGTCCCGGCTGCGGCGCTGGGACCCGGGTGCGCGGACGATCGTCCCGCTGGGTCCCGTCGCCGCGGACGGGGAGGCGCATGAGAGGGACGGCGCCGGGCGCTGACCCCGGACGTCAGGCGAGCGGACGCGAGGCCGCCTCGAGCGACGCCAGGTCGCCCTCGGTCAACTCGACCCGGGCGGCGTCGAGCAGGCCCTCGAGCTGGCGGGGGGTCCGGGCGCTGCCGAGTGCGCCGATGACGTTGTCGCGGGAGGCGAGCCACGCGACGGCCACGGCGCCCGGCTCGACGTCGAGACGCTCGGCGATCTCGACGACGACCTCGAGGGTGCCCTGGTTCTGCGGCGTGACGTAGCTGAGGGCCCGGCTGCCCCGGGGAGAGTCCCCGCGGCCGGCCTCGTGACGGTACTTGCCCGTCAGGAACCCGCTCGCCAGGGACGAGTGCGGCAACACGGCGAGGTCGTAGTGGTCCACGATGGCGGCGACGTCGTGCTCGTACTCGCCCCGTCGCACCAGGTTGTACGCGACCTGGACCAACCGGAACGGGTGGAGTCCGTCGCGATCCGCGATCGCGAGGGCCTGCCGGAGGCGCGCGCCGGTGTAGTTGGACGCCCCGGCGCAGAGGATCTTGCCCTCGTCGACGAGCTCGCTGAGCGCGCCCACGGTCTCGTCCAGCGGTGTCTCGTCGTCGTCGAAGTGCGTGAAGTAGAAGTCGACGTGGTCGGTGCGCAGACGGCGCAGCGACGCCTCGACCGCCGCACGGATGCTGACGCGCGAAAGGCCGGGGGCGTCGGGGTGCTGCCCGCACTTGGTGCTCAGCACCACCCGGTCGCGGTTGCCCGGTCGGGCGAGCCACCGGCCGATGATGGCCTCGGACTCGCCCCCGGAGTTGCCCGGCAGCCACGCCGAGTAGACGTCGGCCGTGTCGACGACGCGGCCGCCGTCGTCGGCGAACAGGTCGAGCACCTCGAGGGCGGTGGGGGCGCCGACCGTCCAGCCGAAGACGTTGGTTCCGAGCGCGAGCGGGAACGGCCGGGTGCCGGCGGGCAGGTCGGCCGTCACGAGATCGGTCGCAGGGTTCAGGATCGTGCCAATCGTGTCGCGGGTGTTCGTCCCGGAGGTCCCCCTCCGGGCTGTCCTGACCACGACCGTAGCCGATGCCGCGTCGGGGGCCTGCCGTATCGTGGCCTCATGTCCACACGAGATCCGGCCGAGACCGACACGCTGACCCCGACCGCCCCCCTCGAGGGCACCGCGACGACCGCCGACCAGGGCCACGAGTGGTGGCGCACCGCCGTCATCTACCAGGTCTACCCGCGGTCGTTCGCCGACGGCGACGGCGACGGCGTCGGCGACCTCCCCGGCATCACGTCGCGACTCGACGCCCTCGGCGAGCTCGGCGTCGACGCCGTCTGGCTGTCGCCCTTCTACACCTCGCCCCAGCGCGACGCGGGCTACGACGTGGCCGACTACCGCGACGTCGACCCGCTGTTCGGCACCTTGGACGACTTCGACGCCCTCCGCGCCCGGGCCACCGAGCTGGGCCTGCGGGTCATCGTCGACGTGGTGCCGAACCACACCTCGAGCGACCACGCGTGGTTCCGCGAGGCCCTCGCCTCGCCGGCCGGTTCGGCCGCCCGCGGTCGGTACCTGTTCCGTGACGGCCGCGGCCCCGACGGCGAGCTGCCGCCGAACAACTGGCAGTCGGTCTTCGGCGGCCCGGCGTGGTCCCGCGTGACCGAGGCCGACGGCCGACCGGGCCAGTGGTACCTGCACCTGTTCGACTCGTCGCAACCCGACCTCGACTGGACGAACCGCCGCGTGCGCGACGAGTTCGTCGACGTGCTGCGCTTCTGGCTCGACCGCGGCGTCGACGGGTTCCGGGTCGACGTCGCTCACGGCATGGTCAAGGCCGAGGGCCTGCCCGACTACACGCCCCCCGCCGAGTCCGGCAGCATGGGCGGTGGCCAGGGCGAGTCCGCTCCCCCGCCCTACTGGGGCCAGGAGGGCGTCCACGAGATCTACCGCGAGTGGCACACCGTCCTCGCCGAGTACCCGGGCGACCGGGTGCTCGTCGCCGAGGCCTGGGTCGAACCGCTCTCGCGTCTGGCCGACTGGGTGCGCCCCGACGAGATGCACCAGGCGTTCAACTTCGCCTACCTCGAGACCGGGTGGTCCGCTCCGGCCGTCCGCGAGGTCGTCGACGCGTCCCTCCAGACCTTCTCGAGCGTCGGAGCCCCCAGCACCTGGGTCATGAGCAACCACGACGTCGTCCGGCACGCCAGTCGGCTCGCCCTGACTGCCGAGAACCCGCAGGGGTACGGCATCGGGCCGAAGACCGAGGGGCTGCCCGTCCCCGAGCTCGGGTTGGCCAGGGCGCGAGCCGCATCGGCGCTCATGTTGGCCCTCCCCGGCAGCGCGTACCTCTACCAGGGCGAAGAACTCGGCCTGCCCGAGGCCATCGACCTGCCCGACGACTCCCGGCAGGACCCCACGTGGTTCCGCACGGACGGGGAGCGCTACGGCCGGGACGGCTGCCGCGTGCCGTTGCCCTGGTCCGCGACCGAGCCGGCCTTCGGGTTCAACGCGACGGGCGCCTCCTGGTTGCCCCAACCCGCGGACTGGTCGACGTACGCCCGGGACGAGCAGCGGGGCGTCGCCGGGTCGACGCTCGAGCTCTACACGCGGGCGCTCCGCCTCCGTGCGGAGCACGAGCTGGGTACGGGCACGCTGACCTGGCTCGAGGGCTTCGGGCCCGAGGTGGTCGCGTTCCGCAGCCAGGGGGTCACCGTCGTGGCCAACATGGGCGACGTCCCCGTCGAGCTCCCCGTGGGCGAGGTCCTGCTGGCCACCATGGTCGTCGACGGGCCGGCCCTGCCGGCGAACGCGACGGTCTGGCTCGCCACCACGTCGTAGCGGCGGCGACGACGGAAGAGCCCCACCTGGCGACAGGTGGGGCTCTTCTCGTGCGTGCCGCGCGGACGCGGGACCACGGCTCAGTTCGTGTTGGCCTGGAGCCAGGGATAGGGGTCGACGGGCACGCCGCCGATCACGATCTCGAAGTGCAGGTGGGCCCCGGTGCTGTTGCCCGTGCTGCCGACCTTGCCGATGATGGTGCCGACCGTGACGGTGTCGCCCTCGCGGACCTCGACCGAACCGGTCTGCATGTGCGCGTAGACGCTGGTGACCTTCTGGCCGTTGACGACGTGGTCGATCCAGACGTTGTTGCCCAGGGCACCGGAGGGACCGTCGACCTTGCTGACGACGCCGTCGGCGATCGCCTGGATCGGCGAGCCGGCACCGGGGACGAAGTCGAGACCCTGGTGGAACGTCGAGCAGAAGCCGCAGTTGGCCACCTGGCGGGCGCCGAAGCCGCTGCTGATCGGCACGCCCGTCTGGAACGGCCACTGGACCGTGCCGTCGACGTCGTTCGAGAACGTGCTGGCACTCGTCGAGGCGTACTCGGAGACGGCCTTCATCTCGGTGACCGAGTAACCGTCGCGCGAGACACCGGCCGTGCCGTCGGCCGAGGGTGCGGTCGCCGTGTAGCTCTGGGAGTCGGCGGCCTTCTTGGCGGCCGTCTGCGTGGGGGTGTCGACGAAGAAGGCGTTGGCGGGCACCGAGGTGGCCACGAGCATGGACGCGGCGAAGAGCATGGCTCCGACGACCGTGACGCGCTTGGTGGTGCGTCGGAAGGTCGCCCCGGCGGTGCGGGGCGCGCGGACGGGCGCCTCGAGGCGAGCCGCGGGGCGCTGTGCGCGGGCCTTCGCGGTGCGTCCGGCAGCTGC
>NZ_JACYNS010000026.1:0-28259 GCF_014839405.1 Frigoribacterium sp. CFBP 13605
GCCCGCACCCGCGCCGCCGCCCGCACCCGCGGCACCGCCCGCACCTGGGCCGCCGCCCGTGCTGCCGCCCGGACGACGGACCACGGTCTTCGCCGCGAGGTCGACCTGCACGTCGCCGAACGTGACCACGGGCTGCTCGTCGTCGGTGCCCGACGGCAACCGGCGGGTCTGCGCCCGGATGCGGGCGAGCAGCTCGTCCATCGAGAAGGGCTTCGTGACGTAGTCGTCGGCGCCCGCGTCCAACGCCTCGACCTTGTCGGCGGCGTCGGTGCGGCCCGACACGACGAGGATCGGCACGGTCGACCAGCCGCGCAGGCCGGTGATCACCTCGACCCCGTCGAGGTGGGGCATGCCGAGGTCGAGCATGACGAGGTCGGGGTGCCGGCTCGCCGCGAGGTCGAGCGCCTCCCGCCCGTCGGCGGCCGTGACGACGTCGTAACCGCGCGCCCCGAGGGTCACCTTGAGCGCCCGCAGGATCTGCGGGTCGTCGTCGGCGATCAGGATCTTCACGGCGCTCACGTGGCCGACCGTACCCGATCGGCCTCGCCTGCCCCGCCCGCCCCGGGCACCACCGGCAGCCCGACCACCATGGTCAACCCGCCGCCGGGGGTGTCGTCGAGTGCGAGCGTGCCGCCCATCGCCTCGACGAAGCCCTTGCTGAGCGCCAGCCCGAGCCCGAGGCCCGTGCCGTTGTCGGTGTCGCCCAGCCGCTGGAACGCGACGAGGATCTCGTCCCGCCGTTCGACCGGGACCCCGGGGCCGCGGTCCACGACCCGCAGCTCGACCCGGTCGCCGAAGGCGCTCGTCGAGATGCGGACGCTCGCGTCCGGCGGCGAGTGGCGCAGGGCGTTGTCGAGCAGGTTGACGACCACGCGCTGCAACAGCACGGCGTCGGCCCGCACGGGCGGCACCGTCGCCCGCAGCGCGAGCTCGACGTCGGCCGGCCCGAGGCCGAGCTCGTCGAGGGCGCCGAGCACGACCTCGTCGACGTCGACGTCCGCGGGCGTCACGGCGAGGGCCCCGGCCTGCACGCGGCTGACGTCGAGCAGGTCGGTGACCAGGGTCGAGAGCGAGTCGAGGCTCTCGTGGGCGGTGGACAGCAGCTCGTCCCGGTCGGAGTCGCTCCAGGCGACGTCGGTCTGCCGCAGTCCGCTGACGGCGGCCGTCGCGGCGGCCAGCGGACGACGCAGGTCGTGACCGACGGCGGCGAGCAGGGCGCTGCGCATGCGGTCGACCTCGGCGAGCGGGGCGACCTGGCCTGCGGCCCGGCTCAGCTCGGAGTGCTCGAGGGCCGCCTCGACCTGCGCCGCGACGACGTCCAGGAGGCGCCGGTCGGCCGCCTGCAGTTCGGGTCCGGTCAGCTCGAGGGTCGCGTCGGCGCCCGCGGCGATCGACGTGGTGGTCCCGGCCGGGGACCCGGCTCCGGGACGGCCGTCGTCGGCGAGCCGCGCCTCCCCGATCTCGACCCCGCCCTGGACGACGCGCACCCGGGTCATGCCCAGGGCCTCGCGGGTGCGGCCGATCAGGGCCTGCAGGGCGTCCTGGCCGCGCAGCACGCTCCCCGCGACCGTGGCGAGCAGCTCGGTCTCGGCGAGCGCCCGGGCGGCGGCACGGCTGCGTCGTGCGGCCTGGTCGACCACGTAGCTGACGATCGCGGCGTTGAGCACGTACAGCACGAGTGCCGCCAGGTGCAGCGGCTCGGCGATGGTCAGCTGGTAGATCGGCGCGATGAAGAACAGGTCGAGCGTCACGCCCGAGAGCAGCGCCGCGAGCAGGGCCGGCCAGATGCCGCCCGTGACGGCGACCACCACGACCAGCAGCTGGAAGACCAGCACGGTGCCCGCGATGCCGTCCTCCGAGCGGTGCCCGGCCAGCAGCCCGGTGAGCAGCGGCCCGGCCACGAGGGCGAGCACGAACCCGGCGATCACGCGGCGTCGCGACAGGGCCCCGCCGAGTCGCGGCAGCACCCGGTCGCGTCCGGCCGAGGAGTGGGTGACGATGTGCACGTCGATGCGTCCCGACTCGCGGATCACCGTCGAGCCGATGCCGGGCCCGGTCAACGCCGCGGCCAGGCGCCCCCGCCGGCTGACGCCGATGACGAGCTGCGAGGCGTTGACCCCGCGGGCGAAGGCGACGAGCGCGCGGGGCACGTCCGAGCCGACGACCTGGTGGTACGTGCCGCCGAGCTTCTCGACCAGGGCCCGCTGCGCCGCCAGGGCACCCGGCGCTCCCTGCCGGAGACCGTCCTGCGCACTGACGTGCACGGCGACGAGTTCCCCTCCGGAGGACCGGGCGGCGATGCGGGCGCCCCGCCTGATCAGCGTCTCGCCCTCGGGGCCGCCGGTCAGGGCGACGACGACGCGCTCCCGGGCCTCCCAGGTGCTGTCGATGCCGTGCTCGTCGCGGTACGCCTTCAGCGCGCTGTCCACCTCGTCGGCCAGCCAGAGCAGCGCCAGCTCGCGGAGGGCCGTCAGGTTGCCGAGGCGGAAGAAGTTCGAGAGCGCCGCGTCGACCCGGTCGGCCGGGTAGACGACGCCCTCGGCCAGTCGGTCCCGGAGGGCCTGAGGGGCGAGGTCGACGAGCTCCACCTGGTCGGCCGCCCGCAGCACGGCGTCGGGCACCGTCTCGCGCTGCGTCGCCCCGGTGATGCGCTCGACCACGTCGGTGAGCGAGTCGACGTGCTGGACGTTGACGGTCGAGACGACGTCGATGCCGGCGACGAGCAGGGCCTCGACGTCCTGCCACCGCTTCTCGTGGGTGGAGCCGGGGGCGTTCGTGTGGGCGAGCTCGTCGACCAGCGCGAGCTGCGGTGCCCGCGCGAGCACCGCCTCCAGGTCGAGTTCGTCCAGCGCGACGCCGCGGTGGACGACCGCCCGGCGGGGCACGACCTCGAGGTCGCCGACCAGCGCCGAGGTCGCGCGCCGCCCGTGCGTCTCGACGACGGCCACGACGACGTCGACCCCTTCGGATCGCAACCGTGCCCCTTCTTCGAGCATCGTGTACGTCTTGCCCACGCCGGGTGCCGCCCCCAGCACCACCCGCAACCGCCCTCGCTTCATGCGCTCAGCCTGTCACCCCTGCGGACCCGAGCGTGCCGGCCGGGGACCACCCGCCGGGCACACGGGAACGCCCCGTGACC
This sequence comes from Frigoribacterium sp. CFBP 13605, assembly GCF_014839405.1. NCBI lineage: Bacteria > Bacillati > Actinomycetota > Actinomycetes > Micrococcales > Microbacteriaceae > Frigoribacterium > Frigoribacterium sp. CFBP 13605. Next base: position 3,140 of record NZ_JACYNS010000026.1, read on the forward strand.
ACGGGGGCCACGAGGCGTGTGTCTCGAGGGGACCTGGCCCCCTCCGTGGTTCAGCTGGAGGGTCGCACCCGACGCGACCCTGCGCGATCTCACAGGGGGTTGTGTGCCTGGTGCCTCTCGAGGCCGTCCGACCCGAATCGGACTCTTGCAGGATACGCGATCCGGAGGCTCCGTTGCCCATTGGGCATGGAAATTCTCAGGAAGCCCCGGCACGATGGTCCGATGCAGCAGACTCCGGCGCGTGGGGACCTCACCCGATTCGGCACGGAAGCGGTCGGCGGGCGCGACGAGAAGCGTCGGGCGACGAGCCGTGGGCTCGCCGACGCGGCCTTCCGACTGGCGACCGAGAAAGGCTTCGACGGCTTCGTCGTCGAGGACGTCACCGCCCTGGCCGGTTACTCGAGGCGCACCTTCGCGAACCACTACTCGTGCAAAGAGGACGCCGTGGCCTCGGTGCTCCTGAACAAGGCGGGCGCGGCGGTGGACGCCTCCGACCTGTCGATGCTGGCGTCCTTCCAGGGGACCGACATCGACCTGCTCGAGCTGCTGCTGCTGTCGGCCGTCGACACCCAGCTCGTGGACTACATGATCAGCCTCCGCCACCTGCTGCGGACGCACGAACCCCTGCTGCCCTACGTGCTCGCGGTCGGCGTCCCCATGACCGAACGCGTCGGCGACGTGATCGGCCTGGCCGTCGGCCCCTCGCGGGACGACCTGACCACGTCCTTGCTGATCCACTCGACCTGGGGTGCCGTCATCGCCGTGCTGCGCGGCGTCTACGACCCCTGGGTCGACACGACCACCGACGACGAACGCGTCGACGCCCTCCGCGCCTACTGGGCGACGACGTTCGAGCGCTTCCGCACGGGCTTCGGCCCCGTGGCCTGAGCCGGTCCGCACCGCACCGCACGGCACCGCGTTTCGTGCACGGCACCGGGTAGAGACGCGGCGCCGTGCACGAAACGCGGTGCGACACGCTGGGCTCGGGACGAGGAGGCGCGGTGCCGGCCTCGTCAGGCCAGCAGGTCCACGGCGAGGTAGCCGGCGTAGCCGCCCGACGTGCGTCCGTCACGGCGTCCCGAGGTCAGCACCTCGCCGACGTCCGAGGCGACGAGCGTCGCGCCGGCGTCGCGCAGCCGGTCGACGAGGACGTTGTCCTCGTGCAGGTCGACGGGTGCGAACCCGCCGACGGACCGGTACGACGACGCCCGCACCCCGAGGTTGGCGCCGTGCACGTGGCCGTTCGGCCGTCCGGGCGTGTGCCGGGCCGTCCAGGCCGCGATCTGCCGCGGCGAGAGGTCGGCGAAGTCCGGGCGCACGGTCCCGATCACGACGTCGGCGCCCGAGGCGGCCCGGTCGAGCTGGTCGTCGATCCAGCCCGGCGGCACGACCGAGTCGGCGTCGGTGCAGGCGAGCCACACCGCGTCGAGCGGCAGGTCGTCCGAGGGCGCGCCGAGTTCGTCCAGGGCGACGTCGACGCCGACGGCCCGTGCGACGCCGACCCCGCGGGCCTCGATCTCGACGACGGTCACGCGGGCGTGCGCACGAGCGGCAGCCACCGTCCCGTCCGTGCAGGCGTCGGCCACGAGGACGACGACGACCCGCACCTCCGGATGGGTCCTGGCCGTGTGCCGCCGCGCGACGTCGACGCCGTCGAGGGCGCGCGAGACGAGTTCCTCCTCGTCGTGCGCGGGGACGACGACCGCGACGGCCCGCACGGGGCGGGTCGGGGCCGGGGCCGGGGTCGATCGGGCGGGCGCGTCGCTCATCGCAGGCCCGTCCGCTGGGCGACCGACCGGGGGTCGCGCGAGAAGACGTCGAGCACGAAGTCGCCCTCGACGTGGTGCGAGACCCGGTGGAGGCGCGGGTCGGCGCCCAGCCGGGCGTGGACGTCGTCCGCGCCCTGCCGGAAGTCCCCCTCGGGCTGGGTCCAGTGGCAGGCCACGACGTCGCCGTCGTCGGCCAGACCGTCGACGATCGAGTCCACCAACCGCCCGAACGCCTCCGGGGCCAGGTAGTAGCCGACCTCGCTGAGCACGACGAGGTCGAAGGTGCCCGACGGGTAGTCGGCGGCGGCGTCGGCCTGCTCGACCGTGACGTGGGGCAGGTTCGCGAGCCGCTCGCGGGCGGCCTGCACGGCGACCGACGACACGTCGAGGGCCAGCAGGCGGTCCGCCGCGGGGGCCAGGTCGCCCGTCAGCACGCCGATCGAGCAGCCCACCTCGAGCACGCGGCCGTAGCGCTCACGCGGCAGCGACGCCACGGTGAGGGCGCGCTTGCGGCGCTCGTACCAGCGCGTCGTGACCCGCCACGGGTCGGCGCGGCGGGCGTGCGTCCGGTCGAACGTCGCCTCGGTCGCCGGGACCGACGCCGCAGTGCCCGCGCCCTGGCCGCCCGCGTCCTGGCCGTCCGCCTGCGACCCGGCCACGACGAAGACCTCGCGCCCGCGGGTGAAGTGCCGCTCGAACACCGGGTGCAGCACGGGTGCGTCCTCGGGTGCGGTCGAGAGGGGTCGGCGCTGCGAGACGTACGCCGCGAGGGCCGAGCGCTTCGCGGCGTCGGCGACGGCGTCCAGGGACGACAGCCGCAGGGACGGCCAGGGCACGTCGGGATGGTCGGGCGAACCCCAGTGCCACAGCCAGATCGGGTACTCGAGCACCGTCGTGCCGGCCTGGTCCGCCTCGGCCGCCAGCTCGGCGGCGATCTCGCCGAGCACGCGATGGTCCCGATGTCCGTCGCCGCGCCAGGGCGCGACGAGCAGGCCACCGGGCCCGGGCATCAGGGGACGCAGCCGCTCGGTGATCTCGGCTCGGGCCTCGCGGACCGTCCCGTCGGCGATGCTCCAGTGCACCAGCTCGACGGCGTGACCCAGCAGGTCGACCGCGACCCGCGCCTCCTCGGCCCGCGTCGCGACGAGGTCCTCGGCGCTCGTGGTCGAGCCGGGGTGCGAGGCCGCGCCGTCGGTCACCATGACGACCGTGACCGGGATGCCGCGGGCGGCCGCGTGGGCGATGAGCCCGCCGGCGCCGAGGGTCTCGTCGTCGGGGTGGGCGGCCAGCACGACGACGCTCGACGCGCTGGTCGGGACGACGGCGCCGTCGAGCGGCGGCAGGTCGAGGAGGCGCGGGTCGGCCTCCCAGGTCTCGACCGGAGTCCCCGGCGCGCGACCGTCGAAGCTCACCACGTGGGACGACCGTCGGCCACGGCCCGACGCAGGACCGTCTGGCCGAGCGACGCGTCGTCGCGTTCGCCGTGGTGCTGGCGGAGGTAGAGCTCGAGGTCGGCGACGCGCTTGGCGTGGGCCGCGTCGGTCGCGAGCGGGGCCGGGCCGAGGGCACGAGACGCCCGCGCGAGCACCTCGTCGCAGGCGTGGGCGACGGTCCCGCGGACGCGCTTGGCCAGCAGCCGCCCCGCGTCACCGGTCGCCTCACCGGCGTCGACGAGGTCGGCGGCCTCGACCAGCGCCCGGCGGGCGTCGGCCAGTCGCGTGTCGACGAGGCCGAGGGCCTGCAGGAGGTGCGGGTCGGCAGGGCGCTCCGGCGCGCGCGACGAGGCGGTCACCGCCGCGGCCAGCAGCGTGCGGGCCACGCCGACCGCGCCGCCGTACCAGCACGCCGCGACGCCGATCCCGCCCCACGAGAAGCCGGGACGCTCGAGGTACCACCCGGGAGCGCCGACCTCGCGTGCCTCGACGTCGTCGAAGTCGACCGGGCCGGAGGGGATCTCGACGAGGCCCCTGGCGTGCCAGGCGTCCGCCGTCACGGTCACGCCCGCCTGACGGAGGTCGACCGAGAACAGCCGACGCTCGTCGCCGACCCAGGCGGTGACGAGCGCGCCGTCGAGGGTGCCCGCCAGGGAGCACCAGGGCTTCGTGCCGGCCAGCGACCACGGACCCGACCCGTCCGGGCCCCGGGTCGCCGTCAGACGGACGCCGGGCCCCTCGGCGGCGAACACGCCCCAGGTGAACGGGTCGGCGGTCCGAGCGCGCGGGGGGACGGAGGAGCGGTCGCCGTCGTCCTCGTCGGACAGGGTCTCGATGGCGGTCGCGGCGCCGACCTCGGCGTGCTGGTCGAGGATGGCGAGGGCGTCGAGGTGCGGTTCGGCCGCTCGGGCCGCACCGAGATCGTGCGCGGCGAGCGTCGCCAGTGCCTGCCAGAGGTCGGCCGTCGAGCCGAGTCCGGGCAGGGCCCCGTGTCGACCGAGCTCGACGGCGAGGTCGAGTGCGTCGCCCACGGAGGGCGCCTGACGGGATCGCAGCCCCTCGACGACGAGAGCGGTGGCCGTCCCGACGACCGGACCCGCGCCTCCCAGGGTGACCGGCTCGATGGGGTCGGTCGAGCGCGCGGGCGCGGAGGGACTCATGGTCTCGACGCTAGTCGGTCGTCCGATCGAGCGTGGGGGTTGACAACGGGGTGGACGACAGGCGTCGGGCAGTGCGGGAGGCTCAGAACTCGTCGCTGTCGAGCGGGATGCGCTCGGCCGCTTCGGCGGTCTGGGGCTCGATTCCGCGGAGGCGGCCGATGCGCCCCTCGATGTCGTCGACCAGGGCGTCGTCGTCGATCTCCGCCTCGTCGGTCTGCTCTTCGGAGACCAGCATCTGGCTGGCGGGACCGAGCAGCACCTGGAACCGCTGGTGCACCCCGCCACGATCCATGCCGGGCAGATCGACCATGTCGGACTTGTTCTGCATGGCCAGCGCTCGCGCGTACTCGACGACGGCCGCCGCGATCGCGTCGCCGGTGACCAGGTACTCGTCGGTGTAGTGGATGCGTTTCACCCGTGGTTCTCCCTGCAGTCGAGACGACTCGTCGTCACCGATCACGCTACGCGCGACGGGGCGGGAAGGCCCCGTGCCGGGCGACGTCGGTGGGCCCTCGAGCGGGCAGAAGAAAAGCCACCCCGGAACATCTCTGGCGAGAGAGAGAACCGACGTGGCTTTCCGCGGAGCCGGTGGGATTTGAACCCACGGTTCCCACAAAGGGAACTCCACCTTAGCAGGGTGGTGCACTAGGCCGAACTATGCGACGGCTCCATGCGGCTCGCGAGCGAACGCGCAGGGACAAGCATAGCGGCCCGGAGGCCAGATGCCGAACCGGGGCCCGGGGCCGGTCGGACGTCCGGCCGGGACGGGCGTGGACAGAACCACCCGTGCCCCACCCGCTCTGGGGGGCGTGATCGGCTTGTCGGCATTTGTGCCGACACATAGAGTACCCCTGACGCCGACGACGGCCGAGGGGCCGGGGCCCGACAGCACGGGCCCGTTCACCCTTGCCGAACACGCCCCCCGACGGTCGCCGCGTCACGTGCCCCACCATCGAGCGCCGCACCCGAACGGCTGCGCCCGAGGGGCTCGCCGCCGGCACCGACGCCGGCCTCCACACCCCCCACGGTGCCGCACCCCTGATCCCGGCATCGCGGGGTTCTCATGCGTGCCGGTTCGGGCCGCCGCTTGAGGTCACCGGTCGTCCCGGCGAGCTGGTTACTCGCCGGGGCGACTTCTCGGCGGAGCGCCTAGTTCGAGCCGAACGCCACCGAGCAGGTCTGGTCGGCCGCCGTCTGGCCGGTGAGCCCCTCGATGACCTCGGTCGTCGGAGGCGTGGTCGACGCCCCCGCGCCCAGGTCGGTGGGTGCCGCCGTGTCGGCCGGAGCAGCGGTCTGGGCCGGAGCAGCCGTCTCGGCCGGAGCGGCCGGGGCCTGTGTCGCCGCCGCACCGTCACCCGTGGCGGTGTTCTCGGAGCCGATGCCGGTGCTGCCCTCGGGGATCGAGAACGGGACGTCGTTCGCGATCGCGTCGAAGAGCTGGGTCGCCACGGCCTCGTCGGGCTGCACCTTGTTCTCGTAGACGCCCGAGCCTCCGGTCGTGCCGGGGTACTGGACGAAGTTGACGGCGTCGAGCGGCAGGTCCCGGAGCGCGAGACCGATCTGCACCATGGTGTCGATCTTGGTCAGCTGGTCGGACAGGGTCATGTTGCTCGCCGCGGCGCGGGCCAACGAGTAGAGCTTCGTGGGGTTGCTGAGGGTGTCGGCGCTCTTCACCGTCCGCAGCAGCGACGAGAGGTAGACCTGCTGGCTGCTGATGCGGCCGAGGTCGGACCCGTCGCCCACGCCGTGGCGGGTGCGGAGGAAGGCCAGGGCGTCGGCACCCGAGAGCACGGTCTCGCCGGCCGGGATGTCGAGACCCGTGTAGCGGTCCTTGATGGGCGTCGCGGCACACACGGGGACGCCGCCGATGGCGTTCGACATCTCGATGACGCCGTTGAACGAGATCATGCCCGCGAAGGGGATGTCGAGACCGGTCAGGCTCGAGACGGTCGAGGCGACGCAGCTCAGCCCGCCGTACGAGTAGGCCTCGTTGATGGGTCGGGCCGACATCGCCGAGTAGTACCCCGAGCCGTCCTCCTTCGCGCACGACGGGATCGGCACGACCATGTCGCGGGGGATGCTGACGGCGGTCGCGTTGGTGTGGTCGGCCGACACGTGGAGCAGGATGTTGACGTCGTTCAGGGTCGCGTCCCGCTCGCCGAACGCCCCCTGGTCCTGGCTGGCGTCGTTGTCGGTCCCGACCACGAGGATGTTGAAGCCGCCTTCGTACTCGCTGATCGACGGGGGCGCGGGCTTGGTGGTCTCGCCCTGGGCCGCCTGCAGCTCGACCCCGTCACCGAGGTCGCTGCGCACCTGGTACGCCGCGATGGCGCCGACCGAGGCTCCGCTCACGAGCAGGACGGCCACCGAGGCGGCCACCACCTTCGTGACGGCCCGCACCGCGCCTCCCCTCTTGAGCCGGCCGTGTCGGGCGACTCCCGTCGTCGCGGGGGCGGAACGGCGTCCGGAGGCGGTCGCCTCGGGTCGGGCAGCTCGTCGGCCACGGCCGGATCGGTCGCGAAGGTCGCTCACGCGGTGTCCTCTCGGTCATCGAGGGCGACCCTCGCTCGCGCGGCCTCGGGATGGTTCGAGGATCGAGCGGGCAGAAGGGCACCGTTCGGTGTACGGGCAGATGGAGATACTACCCAGGCGGTCCTGGGCCGCTGCCGGGACTCAGCCGGTCGCACGGTTCGCGACGAGCTGGACGGCGTACGAGGCGTGCCACTTGCCGGCGGCCGGTCCCCCGTTGCACTCGCCGTCGCTCGCCCCGGGCGTCTTGATCCAGAGCAGGGCGTCGAGCTTCGTCGTGCCGGTCTGCACCGAGGGCACGACCCCCAGGCCGGCCCCGGGCGCGTTGCACCACGTGCCCTTCCAGCCACGACCGTTGCGCGACGTGTCGATCACGTACCGTGCGCCTCCCGTCGCCTGCGACACCTTCTCGGCGTAGGCACGCTCGGATTCGACCGGGTAGTAGTTCGACACGTTGGTCGCGAAGCCGCGGGCACGGTCGACACCGGCCGCCTTGAGGCGCGCGGCCATGGTCTGCGGCGGCACCCAGTTCGAGTTGCCGGCGTCGAGGTAGGCCGGGACGCCCGCGTCCGCCAGGGTCGCGACCGCGGAGGCGATGGTGGCCTCCCGCCCGCTCGTCTGCTCGGGGCAGTTGCTGATGAGCGTGAGGGCGTCGGGCTCGACGACCACGACGACCCGGTGGCCCGCCAGGCGCGAGGCGACGAGGGAGTTCCAGCGCAGGTACGCCGCGTTGTCGGCCGACCCACCCGCCGAGTGGCTGCCACAGTCGCGGTTCGGGATGTTGTACGTGACGAACAGGGGGGTCGCGCCGACCTTCTCGGCGGCGGCGACGGTGCCGTCGATCTTCTTCACGAGCTGGGCGTCGGTCAGCCAGCTGCCGAGCCAGGTCGCCACCGGCTGCTTCGAGATCGTGCGGGCCGCCGCGGCCTCGGCGGTCCGACCCTCGGACGTCAGCGTGGTCGCGGCGCGCGCCGCCTCACCGGCGGGGTCGACGTACAGACCGCCCCGGAACAGCGTCGTGGTGGGCGTGGTGCGGATGGTCTGCGAGACCGCGGCGGGCGTCGTCACCGTGGGGACCGAGGTCGAGGCCGGGTCGGGCGACACGGGCGCCCCGGTCGACCCGCGATCCCCGCGCGAGGTGAAGGCGGCGATGGCGCGCTCGGCCGACTTGGACGACCGTGCGGGCGGGCTCGACGCCGTGGTCGGCGAGGCGGCGACCGAGGTCGACGAGGGGTCGACGGGGGCCGCGTGCGCTCGCGCAGGAGCGACCGCGAGGCCGGCCGTCAGGGCGACGGCGACGCCGAGGACGACGGCGGCGCGGGTCGTCGGGGTCATGTGGGTCATGGCTGGGGTCCTGGTGTCGAGGGGCCCGGGCGGTGTTCGGCCCACCCGGGGTGCCGACCGGTGCGGGACCGCAACGGGGGGCTCGATCAGTGCAACACGGGGGTGCGTCGGCGTTCAGTCCCTGTTCGGGGGGACGGAGCGTTCCACTTCGGGGGCCACGAGGGTCGGAGAAGGCCTCAGGCGGGGTTCCGGGCACGGCACCCGAGGAGGTCGTCGCGGCGGCCCTCGCGGCGGCCGACCTGGGAGACTGGACGGGCGGTCGCGGACGCTCCCGCGCGCGCACCAGGCCCGGGAGGACCACATGAACGGCGAGACCAACCGAGACGCATGGCGGGACTCCGTCGAGACCTGGCTCAAGGGCGACGAGCGCAACGACGTCTTCGACGGCTACCTCGACTGGTACCGCGCGCCGGTGATGGCCGACACCGACGACTGGACCCGCGACTTCTTCGTGCTGCCGGCCGTCGGTTCGGACGTGCTGCACAAGCACGCGGGCTTCGTCGACGGCGACGCCGCCGTCTCGGTCGACGACACCACCTGGCGCGACCTCAGCACCCTGATCGGCGAGGCCTTCGCGACCTACGCCGCCGCCAAGGCCTAGGAGGCACGGGTCGCGTCAGTCGCGGAACGCGCGACCCGTCTGGCGGAGGGCGTGGGATTCGAACCCACGAGACATCTCTGCCCACTTGTTTTCAAGACAAGCTCCATCGGCCGCTCGGACAGCCCTCCCGGTGGCCGGACGAGCTACGCCGCCACGATGTGATCACTGCGCCACTTTTAACCGTGGCGTCGTGTTCATGTCGTGGCGGGATGCACGCATCGGGCAACCGGGGCCGAGTCTACCGACTCAGAGCGTCGCGAGCACCTCGGCGAGCCCGTCGTCCAGGTCGCTCGACGTCTGCTCGCTGGCCACCGCGGCGACGTCGTCGGGTGCCTGGCCCATGGCGACCCCGCGCCCCTCGGCCGCGGCCCAGCGCAGCATGTCGATGTCGTTGCGTCCGTCGCCGGCGGCCAGGACCTGCGACCGCGGCACGTCGAGCCACTGCCGCACGCGCTCGAGGGCGGTCGCCTTCGTGACGCCGTCCGGGGCGATGTCGAGCCAGGCCGTCCAGCCGACGTTGTAGTTCACGTGCTGGAGGCCCATGCGCTCGACGGCCGTGAGGAAGTCCTCGGTGTCGTGGTCGGGCGAGACGACGACCACGCGGGTCGCCGGCCGGCCGACGAGGTCGTCGAACTCGACCTTCTCGGCGTTCAATGCCGCCGCCGCCGCGGGGAACGACCCGCAGTACCGGAGCAGCCCCTCTTGGTCTTCGACGGCGTACCCGGCCCCCGCGTCGGCCAGGGCCTCGCGGATCGTCGACAGCACCTGGGTCGGGTCGAACTCCTCGACGTGCACGCGGCGGTACCCCGTCGGAGCCGACTCGTCACGGCCCAGGGTGATCGCACCGTTCGCGCAGACGACGTAGTCCGAGACGAGACCGAGACGCTCCATGACGGGCAGCGTCATCGACACCGAGCGTCCGGTCGCGATCATGACCTGGTGACCCTGGTCGTGGAGGCGCGTGATCTCGCCGAGGACGGCCTCGGAGATGGTGCCGTCCTCGGGCATGATCGTGCCGTCGACGTCGAGCGCGACCAGCCAGCGGTCGGCGGCGGCCACGGGCTCGTCGCCGGGCCGGGGTGCGGCTGCGGCCTGGCTCACGCGACCGGCTCGATGACCTCGAGGCCACCGAGGTAGCCGCGCAGCGCCTCGGGCACGACCACCGAACCGTCGGCCTGCTGGTGCGTCTCGAGGATCGCGACGAGCCACCGCGTGGTCGCGAGGGTGCCGTTGAGCGTCGCGACGGGAGCCGTCTTGCCGCTCTCGGTGCGGTAGCGGGTGTCGAGGCGGCGGGCCTGGAAGGTGGTGCAGTTCGACGTGCTGCTCAGCTCGCGGTAGGTGCCCTGCGTCGGCACCCAGGCCTCGATGTCGAACTTGCGTGCGGCGCTCGAACCGAGGTCGCCGGCGGCGACGTCGATGACGCGGTAGGTGAGGCCGAGGGCCTGCAGCATGCTCTCCTGGAACCCGACGAGGGCGTCGTGCTCGGCCTCTGCCTGGTCGGGGTGCACGTAGCTGAACATCTCGAGCTTGTTGAACTGGTGCACGCGGAGGATGCCCCGGTTGTCCTTGCCGGCGGCACCGGCCTCGCGGCGGTAGCAGGTCGACCAACCGGCGTAGCGGATCGGGCCCGCCTCGACGTCGAGGATCTCGTCGGAGTGGTAGCCGGCGAGCGCGACCTCGCTCGTGCCGGTCAGGTAGAGGTCGTCGGCGGGCAGGTGGTAGACCTCGTCGGCGTGGGAGCCCAGGAACCCGGTGCCGGCCATGACCTCGGGTCGCACCAGCGTCGGGGTGATCAGCGGCGTGAAGTCGTTCTCCAGGGCGAGGTCGAGGGCCATGTTCATCAGGCCGAGCTCGAGGCGGGCACCGATGCCGCGCAGGAAGTAGAAGCGCGAGCCCGACACCTTGGTGCCGCGCTTGATGTCGATCGCGCCGAGCTTCTCGCCGAGGTCGGCGTGGTCGAGGGCCTCGAAGTCGAAGGAGGGACGGGTGCCGTGCTCACGGAGCGTCACGAAGTTCTCTTCGCCGCCCGAGGGCACGCCGTCGATGATCAGGTTGCCGATGCCGCGCGCGGCCGTGTCGAAGACCGCATCGGCCTCGTTCGAGGCGGCCTGCGCCTCCTTCACGCGGGCGGCGAGCTGCTGCGCCTGCGCGACCAGGGCCTTCTTCTCGTCTTTCGGCGCCTTGGCGACGGTCTTGCCGAAGGCGTTCTGCTCGGCGCGCAGGTCTTCGAAGGCGGCGATCGCCGCGCGGCGGGCCTGGTCGGCCGCCACCGCATCGTCGACCAGCGACTCGGAATCGCCCCGGGCCCGCTGGCTCTGCTTGACGAGGTCGGGGGATTCACGAAGCAACTGGGGATCGATCACCCGCCCATCCTAGGCAACGGCACCCGCGCGGCCGACGTTCTGCACAGAGCCTTCGCCTTCCCGTTACCTCACGGGGGTGCGTCCAATACGCTCGCCCCATGACCGCCACCTCCCCCTCCCCCGCCGAGCACGCCTCGGCATCCGAGCCCGAGACGGCTCGCCAGACCGCCGCGGTCGTCTACAACCCGATCAAGGTCGACCTCGACGCCATCAAGACGGCCGTCGGGCGCCACGAGTTCTCGAACGGCTGGGCCCCCACGAAGTTCTACGAGACCAGCAAGGAAGACCCGGGCGGCGAGGTGACGAAGCAGGCCCTCGCCGAGGGCGTCGACATGGTGATCGCCGCGGGGGGCGACGGCACGGTGCGTGCCGTGGCCGAGGCCCTGCAGGGCACCGACGCGTCCCTCGCCCTGCTGCCCTCGGGCACGGGCAACCTGTTGGCCCGCAACCTCGAGCTCTCGCTCGACAACCTCGACGACTCGATCGCGACGGCGTTCAGCGGTCGCGACCGTGACATCGACCTCGGCGTCGTCGACGTCGAGCGTGAGGACGGCTCGCGCGAGACCAAGGCGTTCGTCGTCATGGCGGGCGTCGGCCTCGACGCGAAGATGCTCGCGAACACCAACGACGAGCTGAAGAAGCGCGTCGGGTGGCTCGCCTACGTCGACGCCATCGCCCGCGCGCTCCGCGACGACAACAAGATCGACGTCCGGTACGAGCTCGACGACCAGGGCCGCAAGTCGATGCGCGCCCACACGATCATCGTCGGCAACTGCGGCCTGCTGCCCGCCAACATCATGCTGCTGCCCGACGCGGCGATCGACGACGGCATCTTCGACATCGTCGCCCTGCGCCCCGAGGGCTTCTTCGGCTGGGTGCAGATCTGGATCAAGATCGTGTGGGAGAACGGCGTCATGCGCCGCACCCAGGTCGGCCGCCGCATCCTTGCCGCCAACAGCCGCGAGGTGCGCACCCTGCGCTACAACAAGGGCAAGAAGCTCGTGGTCCGACTCGACTCCCCCCAGGACTTCGAGATCGACGGCGACTCCGTCGGCAAGGTCGTCGCCCTGCGCGCGGTCGTCGACCCGGGCGGCCTGACCGTCCGCGTGCCGGCCGACGCCTGATCGGCACAGGCGGCCGACCGACCGCGGCCGGTGTTCAGCGCAGGCCGCTGATCAGCGCAGGCCGCTGATCAACCCGCGCAGCCAGTCGCGGGCGTCGACGAAGGCCTCGTCGTCGTACCGCGGCGAGACCTCGGCCGGGGCGCCGTCGGCACGAGGGTACGACCCGAGGAACATCACGCTCGGGCTGAAGCGCTTCAGCCCGAGCAGGGCGTCGGCCACGCGTTCGTCGAGCACGTGCCCCTCGAGGTCGATGACGAACCGGTAGCGCCCGAGGGCGTCGCCGATCGGCCGCGACTGGATGAGGCTGAGGTTGATGCCGCGGGTCGCGAACTGCTCGAGCATGTCGACCAGGGCCCCCGAGCCGTCGGCCGGCAGCTCGACGATCAGGCTGGTCTTGTCGGCACCGGTCGCGGGCGGCACGGGCACCGTCCGGCTGACCAGCACGAAGCGCGTGACGGCCTGGTCGTTGTCGCCGATCTCGCGGGCGAGCACCTCGAGGTCGTGGTGGTCGGTGATGCCGGGAGGCGCAACCGCGGCGTCCGCGGAGCCCCCGGCGCCGCCCGGCTCGAGCAGCGAGGCGGCGGCGGCCACGTTCGACGAGGCCGGCAGGTGACCGTGGCCGGGCAGGTTGCGTTCGAGCCAGCGGTGGGTCTGCGCGTAGGCGACCGGGTGCGCGTTGACGAGCCGCACCTCCTCGATGCGGGTGCCCGGCCGGGCGACGAGCACGAAGTTGACGCGCACCAGGTACTCGCCGACGATGCGGAGGCCCGGCACCGTGGCGAGGGCGTCCTGCGTCGCACTGACCCCGCCCTCGACGCTGTTCTCGATCGCGATCATCGCGGCCGTGCTGACGCCCGAGACGACGTCGGCCAGGGCCTCGCCGACGTTGTTGACGCTCTTCCAGGTGGCCCCGACGGCCTCGGGCACCTGCTTGAGCGCCGCCTCGGTGAACGTGCCCGCGGGCCCGAGGTAGCTGTAGGTCGTCGAGGAGGCGCGGGTCGGCATGACGAGGAGCCTACTGAGAGCCGCCCGGGCACCGCGACGAAGGTCGGCGGCGGGTGCCAGGATGTCCCCATGACCGACCGTGCCGGAACCCCCGCAGAAGCCAGCGACCTGATCGACCCCGAAGAGGTCACGGCCGCGTACTACGAACTCGTCCCCGACGTCGGCGAGGTCGAGCAGAAGGTCGTCTTCGGCACCTCGGGCCACCGCGGGTCCTCGCTCGACGCCGCCTTCAACGAGACCCACATCGCCGCCATCACGCAGGCGATCGTCGAGTACCGCGCGGGCCGGGGCATCACCGGCCCGCTGTTCATCGGGCGCGACACGCACATCCTGAGCGGCCCCGCCGAGCGCACCGCGGTCGAGGTGCTCACCGGCAACGACGTGAAGGTGCTGGCCGACGCCGAGGGCGGCTACGTGCCGACGCCCGCGCTCAGCCACGCGATCCTGGTCTACAACAACGACCCCGCGAACACCGACAAGGCCGATGGCATCGTCGTCACCCCCAGCCACAACCCGCCCCGCGACGGCGGCTTCAAGTACAACCCGCCCCACGGCGGGCCGGCCGACAGCGACGCCACGAACTGGATCGCGAACCGCGCCAACGAGATCATCGCCGCCGGCAACGTCGACGTGAAGCGCGGCGTCGGCACGCCCGGCCGCCACGACTTCCTCCGCGGCTACGTGGGCGACCTCGTCAACATCATCGACATCGACGCCATCAAGAAGGCCGGCGTGAAGATCGGCGCCGACCCGCTCGGTGGCGCGAGCGTCGAGTACTGGGGTGCGATCCGCGACGTCTACGGCCTCGACCTCACCGTCACGAACCCGGGCGTCGACCCCACCTGGCGCTTCATGACGCTCGACTGGGACGGCAAGATCCGCATGGACCCGTCGAGCCCCTCGGCGATGGCCAGCGTCGTGCGCCGCAAGGACGAGTTCGACGTCCTGACCGGCAACGACGCCGACGCCGACCGGCACGGCATCGTCACGCCCGACGGCGGCCTGATGAACCCGAACCACTACCTCGCGGTCGCCATCGACTACCTCTACACGCACCGCCCCGAATGGCGCGACGACGCGGCCATCGGCAAGACCCTGGTCTCGTCGAGCATCATCGACAAGGTCGCCGAGTCGCACGGGCGTCGCCTGTGGGAGGTCCCGGTCGGGTTCAAGTGGTTCGTCCCCGGCCTGGTGGACGGCTCGGTCGCCTTCGGTGGCGAAGAGAGCGCCGGTGCGTCCTTCCTGCGCAAGGACGGCACCGTCTGGACGACCGACAAGGACGGCATCCTGCTCGCCCTGCTCGCGAGCGAGATCATCGCCGTCACCGGCAAGACCCCCTCGCAGCTCTACGCCGAACTGGTCGAGAAGTACGGCGACCCGGTCTACCAGCGGGTCGACGCGGCGGCGACGAAAGAGCAGAAGACCCGTCTGGGCAAGCTCGACGGCGACGCGATCGAGGCGACCGAGCTCGCGGGCGACCGCATCACGGCCAAGCTCAGCAAGGCTCCGGGCAACGACGCGGCCGTCGGCGGCGTCAAGGTCGTCACCGACAAGGCCTGGTTCGCGGCCCGCCCCAGCGGCACCGAGGACGTCTACAAGATCTACGCCGAGTCGTTCGAGGGCCCCGAGCACCTCGCCCGCGTCCAGGCCGAGGCGAAGACCATCGTCGACGCCGCGCTCGGCGCCTGACCCGCGCCTCCCGCACCGCCCGACGGGCGTGTTCGTGACGGACGGGCGACTTCGGTCGCCCTCGTCCGACGAACACGCCCGTCGCGCGGTTCGCGGGGGTGCGCGGCGGGCAGGCGGCGGCGGCCGGGCGACAGGCTCAGCCCGCGTAGTCGGGGGCGGCCGGTAGGCCGAAGAACTCCTCGAGCGTGGTGACGCCCGTGTCGTGCATCTCGGTGGCGAGGGGCACGCCCACGTACCGGAAGTGCCACGGCTCGAAGGTGAAGCCCGTCACGGCGACCTTGTCCGCCGGGTAGCGCAGCAAGAACCCGAAGCGCCACGCGTTGGCCGCCAGCCACGTCCCCTGGGGCGTGTCGCCGAAGCAGGCCTGCAACGCGCAACTGAGCGGCACGGGGCTGATGTCGAGGGCGAGCCCGGTCTGGTGCTCACTGAATCCCGGACGGGCGCTCTGTGCATCGGCCTGTGCCTGCCCGAGACGCTGGACCCAGCCGGCGTAGACGCTCACCTGGGTGTCGTACGAGCGGTAGGCGCTCTGCACCTGGAACGCCCCGGCCCCCTCGGCCTCGCCCGCCCGGAACATCTCGACGACCGCGGCGGCGGCCTCGGCGCGGAGGGTCGGCGGGTTCTGGTGCGCCACGTCGGGCGTGACGAGATCGCCGGGGACGTAGTCGACCGGGTCGAGCGCGCGCAGCTTGTCGCTGACGACCCAGAGGCTGGCGGGGTCGTCGACCGACCGGGCCGCCTTGTCGAACGCGGGTGTCGTGGGGGACGTGGGAGGCGCCTCCTCGGTCGGGGTCGGGGTCGGGGTGAGCGTCGGCGAGACGGTCGCGACCGACGTGCTCGGGCTCGGCTCGGGCGCGCCCCCCGAGCACGCGGCCAGCAGGCCGGCCGAGAGGACGACGGCCAGGACGGTGGCCGCGGGGTGCGGCAGGGAGGGGCGGCGTGACATCGCGTCGAGCCTAGTCACGAGCAACGGACCGACAGGGACGGACGATTCCTCTTGTTGTCGGATGCTTGCCCGTGAAGTAACTTTGCGTACTGCGCAATTCCTCGTCGCGCCTTCCCCTTCCAGACAGAAGAGACACCATGTCGAGCGCCGCCTCCGCACCCACGACCACGGCCCCCGCCGAGCGCCAGGGCCTGATGACCCACCGCCAGATCCTGTACGTCATCTTCGGCCTGATGGCCGGCATGTTCCTCTCGGCCCTCGACCAGACGATCGTCGGCACCTCGATGCGGACGATCGCGGACGACCTCGACGGGCTCAGCCTGCAGGCCTGGGTGACCACCGCCTACCTGATCGTGTCGACCATCTCGACGCCCATCTACGGCAAGCTCAGCGACATCTTCGGGAGGCGACCGCTCTTCCTGATCGCCATCACGATCTTCTTGCTGGGGTCCGTCGCGGCCGGCTTCTCCGAGAGCATGTACCAGCTCGCCATCTTCCGGGCGATCCAGGGCATGGGCGCCGGCGGCCTCATGGCCCTGCCGCTGACGATCATGGGCGACATCCTGGCCCCGCGTGAGCGCGCGAAGTACCAGGGCTACTTCCTCGCCGTGTTCGGCATCTCGAGCGTCATCGGCCCGCTCGTCGGCGGGCTGTTCGCCGGAGCCGACCAGATCCTCTTCGTCACCGGCTGGCGCTGGGTGTTCCTGATCAACGTGCCGATCGGCATCGTGGCGCTGTTCATCGTCGTGCGGTTCCTGCACATCCCGGGCCAGAAGCGTCGTGAGAACGTGCGCATCGACTGGTTCGGCGCCGCCGCCGTCATCGTGGCCGCCGTGCCGCTGCTGCTGGTGGCCGAGCAGGGCCGCACCTGGGGCTGGAGCTCACCCGGAGCCTTCGCCTGCTACGTGATCGGGGCCGTCGGCATCGTCGCGTTCGTCGTGATCGAGCGATCGATGGGCGACGACGCACTCATCCCGCTCAAGCTGTTCCGCAACCCCACCTTCTCGATGGCGACCGTGCTCGGCGTGCTCGTCGGGTTCGGCATGTTCGGCGCCCTGCTGACGGTTCCGCTGTACCTGCAGCTCGTGAACGGGGCGACCCCGACCGAGAGCGGCTTCCAGATGCTGCCGATGATCGCCGGCCTGATGATCTCGTCGATCGTCGCCGGCCAGCTCATCTCACGGACGGGCAAGTACAAGATCTTCCCGATCACGGGCACGGCGTTCATGGCGGCCGGGTTCTTCTGGTTCACGAACCTCTCGTTCGACAAGCCGTACTGGTTCATGATGGTCGGCATGCTGTTGGTCGGCCTGGGACTCGGACAGCTGATGCAGACCCTGACCATCGCCTCGCAGAACTCGGTCGCGGCCCGCGACATCGGCGTGGCCACGTCGGCGTCGACGTTCTTCCGACAGATCGGCGGGACGCTCGGCACGGCCGTGCTGTTCTCCGTGCTCTTCAGCCGCATCCCCCGGACGATCGCGGACGCCTTCGCCGACTCGAGCCTGCAGGGCCGTGCCCAGGCCGCCCTCGCCGACCAGTCGGTGCTGAGCGACCCGGCGAACGCCGCGATCCTCAAGCTCTACCAGGCGGCCGGAGGCGGCGACACGTCGCAGGTCGGCGGCGCACTCGACGGCAACACGTCGTTCCTCAACACGGCCGACCGCCGTCTCGCCGCGCCGTTCCTCGACGGCTTCGCGAACGCGGCCGTGACGGTCTTCTGGGTCGCCCTGGTGGTGGTGCTCGTGGCCTTCGTGCTGAGCTTCTTCCTCAAGGCCACGCCGCTGCGCCAGAAGTCGGCCATCGACGAGGCAGCCGACGACGCGCGGGCCGCCGTGGCCGCCGACGCCGCACTCGCGGCGCAGGCCGCCGCCGCGCAGTCCGGTTCGCTGGTCGCCCCCGACACGGGTTCGATCGACGTCGTGCCCACGGAAGAACGGCGCGGCGACACCTCGTCTCGGCGCTGATCGGGTGCCCGGCGCGACGTTCGCCCGGCACCCGATCCGCTCGAGCTGGTGTCGCGACACGGCAAGTGTCGGGTAGCGTTCCCTCGACGGCGCTTCGGTGCCGAACGGTTCGTCCCGCGTCCGGCGTTCCCTGCCCGTGAAGCTCACGCGGGAGGCGAGACGACCGAAGGCCGCACACCCACGGGGTGTGCGGCCTTTCTCCGTCATGGGACGCCCCACCGAATCGATTCCCTGCGTGAAGCTCTGGTCGACACGGCGGGACGCCTCTGCCCACTCGAGGCGGACATGTCGAGCCTAGGACGGCCACGAGCCGCAGCACAGGGGTTGACAACGAGAAAAACCTGGTCAGCGATGACTTTTTGCTAGACGGACTAGCGACGGGGCTAGACTCCCCCTCATGCCCGATCAGCACGCCACCGCCGCGCCCTTCGACGCGTCCGGCTATTGGTACAGCAGCAGCACCGAAGAGCGCGGCGTCACGGTGTTGAACACCCTCCGCGCCTACCGTGCCGCCGAGGTCGCGATGCGGGCCCGCACCCGCAAGTCGATGAAGATGAACGACACCGACCTCGCGGCCCTGCGGTTCCTGCTCCGGGCCCAGCGGCTCGGCGACCCCGTCAGCGCGAAAGAACTGGCCGCCCAGCTGAAGATCACCTCGGCGTCGACGTCGGTGTTGATCAACCGCCTCGTCGCAAGCGGGCACATGCTGCGCCACCCCCACCCGACCGACAAGCGCGGGGTCCTGCTGACCGCCACGGGCGACTCGAACACCGAGGTGCGCGACACCATGGCGGCGATGCACGCCCGCATGATCTCGACGGCCGAGTCGCTCGACGCCGACGAGGCGGCCGTGGTCGTGGGCTTCCTGCAGCGCATGACGGCCGCGATCGAGATCGACGACCACCACGTCGACGGCGATCCGGCCGACCGGGCCGGCACGGGCACGGGCACGGGCACGGGCACGGGCACGGGCACGGGTCACCATCCGTCCTAGCCGTTGAGCGAACAACTGGTGAACTGACTAGATCGACTAACCATCGACGTGACAGTCTGACCGCGCGACACCGATTCACGGCGGTGTCGTGACCGTCCGAAGTCCCACCGTTCCGCCAGGCATCGCAGGGGTGCCAGAGACGAGCCGAACATGACCACGATCGACGTCGCTCGCAGCGACCGCACCACCGCCCGCAGCACCTTCTCCGAGGTGCGCGACACCGCCCGCCAGCGAACGCTCGCCGTCATCGCGACGGCTGCCACCGGCGCGAGCGTCAGTCTCGTCGCCGCCCTGCTCCTCGCGCTCGGCGTCGTGCGATGACGTGCCCGTCGGGCTTCTCTGCCCAGCAGATGCAGGGTCTGACCCACGAGCAACTCGTGTCGTTCGTGCGCGGGTCGGTCACGACGGCCGTCTCGGCCGCCGACCTGCACGCCGTCAGACCGCCTCGACCTGCGCCGACGGGAGCCGTCTGCGCATGACGGCCACCGCCTCCTCGTTGCTGTCGACGAGCAGGTAACGACGACCGAGGGCATCCGCCACCGCCCCGGTGGTGCCGCTGCCGGCGAAGAAGTCGAGCACCCAGTCGCCTTCGCGGCTCGAGGCCTGCACGATGCGACGCAGGACGCCCTCGGGCTTCTGCGTCGGGTAGCCGGTCTTCTCGCGACCGGTCGGCGACACGATGGTGTGCCACCACACGTCGGTCGGCAGCTTGCCCCGGGCGACCTTCTCGGGCGTGACGAGCCCCGGGGCCATGTACGGCTCGCGGTCGACGCTCGTCGAGTCGAAGTGGTACTTCGTGGGGTCTTTCACGTAGACCAGGATCGTGTCGTGCTTGGTCGGCCACCGGGTGCGGCTCTTGGCGCCGTAGTCGTAGGCCCAGATGATCTCGTTCAGGAAGCAGTCCCGCCCGAACAGCGCGTCGAGCAGCACCTTCGCGTAGTGCGCCTCGCGGTAGTCCAGGTGCAGGTAGAGGGTGCCGTCGGGGGCGAGCAGCCGCCAGGCCTCGGCCAGGCGCGGTTCGAGGAACGACCAGTAGTCCTCGAAGCGGTCGTCGTAGCCCATCAGGTCGCCCCGGATGCGCTCGTACCGCACGCCCTTGAAGCCCGCCACCGAGGTGGTCGAGTCCTCGGCGCTGCGCACGGACGTCGTCGACCGGCGACGCTGCTGCCGTCCGGTGTTGAACGGGGGGTCGAGGTAGACGATCGTGAACCCGCCGTCGGGCAGCTGCGCCGTGACGTCGAGGGCGTCGCCGTGGACCACGAGGCTCGGGGAGGCGGTGGTCCAGTCGAGGGGCATCCGACCATTCTGCTGCCTGGCGGGCACCGACACGCGCCCGACTCCCGGCCCGGGGCGCGTAGCGTGTCGGGATGACCACCGAGGTAGAGAACCGCCCCACCCAGAACCAGTACGCCCTCGTCGAGGACGGCGAGACGATCGGCTTCGCGGCCTACGACGTCGCCGGCCACGATATCCGCTTCACCCACACCGAGATCGACCCCAGCCGACGATCCGCCGGCCTCGGGGCCCGGCTCGTCCAGGGCGCCCTCGACGACGTGCGCGCGAACACCGACCTGCGCGTCGTGCCGCTCTGCCCGTTCGTGGTCGACTTCGTCGAGGACCACGTCGACTACCGCGAGCTGCTCGACCGCTGACCGCGGTGCGGCCGCCGAGGCGACCACGGCGAAACCTCTGAGCCGTACCCCCGGCAGGAGGCGCGGGTCGCCTCGACGGCGCCCCTCACGGGCTCAGGGCACGCGCGCCAGCCACTCGGGCGTCGCGAACTTCGAGGTGACGAGCTGCTCGGCCTTCTCGAGCTCGGCCTCGGTGACGTGCCCTTCGGTCGCCCCGTAGAGGCCGGTGAAGGTCTGCTTGAGCCGCTCGATGATCTCGGCGCGGGACAATCCCGTCTGGCTCCGGAGAGGATCGACGCGCTTGGCGGCGCTGGTGGTGCCCTTGTCGCTCATCTTCTCGCGGCCGATGCGCAGGACCTTGACCATCTTGTCGCCGTCCATGTCGTACGACATGGTGGCGTGGTGCAGCAGGGCCCCGTTGCCCAGGCGCTTCTGCGCGGCCCCGCCGATCTTGCCCTTGGCGCTGGTGATGTCGTTGAGCGGTTGGTAGAAGGCGTCGATGCCGAGCGACTTGAGCGCCGTGATGACCCACTCGTCGAGGTACGCGTACGAGTCGGCGAAGCTCATGCCCTGCACGAGCTCGCCCGGGGCGTAGAGCGAGTAGGTCACGATCGACTGGGCGTCCATGAACATCGCACCGCCGCCGCTGATGCGGCGCACGACCTCGAAGCCGTGGGTCGAGGCGGCGTCGAGGTCGACCTCGTTCTTCAACGACTGGAAGCTGCCGATGACCACGGCGGGCTGGTCCCACTCCCAGAAGCGGAGGGTGGGCCCGCGACGGCCCGCTCCGACCTCTTCGGTCAGCACCTGGTCGAGGGCGAGGTGCACGTTGGGCGACACCGGGGCGTCGTGGATGATCTGCCAGTCGTAGTCGCGCCAATCGGTCGCCTTCGAGAGGCTGCGGCGGATCGCCACGGCGATCGCCTCGGGCGAGAAGCCGAGCAACACCGCGTCGGCCGGCAGCCCCTGCTTGATCGTCGCCGCGATCGTCGCCGCGTCGGACTCGACCGGCAGGCCGTTCACCGCCCGGTCGACGGCGTCGAGCGCCGTGTCGGGCTCGAGGAAGAAGTCACCGGCGAGACGGAACCCGGCGATGCGCCCCTCTCTGACGTCGAGGTCGACGACCACGAGCTTTCCGCCTGGGACCTTGTACTCACCGTGCATGGTCGCAGCCTATGCCTGGTGCCCCACGCGGTCGTCGAGCCACCGCACCAGGTCGGCGACGACCTCGTCGCGGTTGGTCTCGCGGAACACCTCGTGCCGGGCGCCCTGGTAGACCACGAGCTCGACGTCGCTGAGCCGACTGCGGTTGACGTACGCGTCGGCGAGCTTGCGGGCGCTGGCCTCGCCGCCGAGCGGGTCGTCGTCGCCGACGAGGACGAGCACGGGGAGGTCGCTCGCGAGCCGGGTCGAGGGGCGACCCATCAGCCGCAGCGTGTCGGCCGTGCCGAACAGCTGTCGGGCCGTCGCCTGCACCGACAGGGGGTCGGCAGCCATGGCGTCGACCACGGCCTGGTCCCGGCTGAGCCACTCGTAGCCGGTGTCGCCGAGGTGGGCGTGCCGGGCGTTCAGGTCGCCCGCGTTCATGCTGCCGGGCATGCGGTAGGCCGTGCCGCTCAGCACGACGGCGTCGAACCGGTCGGAGCCCTCGTCGACGAGCTTCTGCGCCATCAACGAGCCCCACGAGTGCCCGAGCAGCACGAGCGGCGAGCCGGGGTTCTCGGAGCGCGCGATGCCCGTCAACCGGACCACCGCCTCCATCGCCCCGCGCAGCCCCGACGGGCCCAGGCGGCCGAGCTTCGTGTGGTCACCGCCCCACTGGCCGAGGCCGGTCTCGCCGTGACCGAGGTGGTCGTTCGCGTAGACCGTGTAGCCGGCCCGCACGAGGTCCTGGGCGAGGTCCTCGTAGCGCAGGGCGTACTCGCCGAGGCCGTGGGCGAGCTGCACCACGGCTTTGGGCGACGCCGCCTTCCAGACGTAGTAGTGCACGGTCACGCCGTGGGCATCGGTGAACTCGTAGTCGCCTCGGGCGGCGGAGAAGGTGGGCACGGAGCCAGTCTCCCATCACGGAGCCCCGCGGGCCGGGCCGGTCCGGCCCGGGCCCGCCGGGCCCCGTCCCGTCAGCGCCGGGCGTCGACGTCCGTGCGCACCACGCCGAACGCCTGGTCGAGGTCGACGTCGACCTCGGTGCCGTCGTCGAGGCGCACGTCGACCTCGTAGGCCACGCCGGTGTCGTCGCTGCGGTCGGCGTCGGTCACCGTGCCCCCACCGGCGGCGGCGAGGGCGGCGGCCGCGGCCCGGTCGTAGTCCGCGCCGGTCAGGTCGTCGTCACGGGCCGAGTCGTCGCGGGTCGAGTCATCGCGCCCCGAACCGGCGACGGGCGTCGGGGTGGCGTCCGACCCGAGCGAGTCGTCGTCGCGGTCCTCGCCGGCGACGGGCGTCGGGGTGGCGCCGGACCCGCGCGAGTCGTCGTCGTCGACGCGGCTCGAGGTGACGGAGCAGTCGTCGTCGAGCAGCACCGTCGCCTCGCGACCGTCGGGCAGGACGACCTCGACCTCGTAGCCGACGAGTCCGTCGTCGAGGGTGTCGACCTCGGTCACGGTGCCGCCGCCGGTCTCGGCGAGCGCCGCCTCCTGGGCCCGGTCGCGGGTCTGCGCGGACACGCCGTCGTCGAGGCCCGAGGCGAGGGCCACGCCGCCGCCGCCCAGCACGAGGACGCCCGCGATTCCGCCGGCGATCAGCAGGGACTTCTTCTTGGTGAGGGTGTTCTTCAGCATGGTTCGCTCCGTTCGTGGGGCCGCCGGGCGGCCGGGTCTGTCGCTCTCTCGAGCCGATGGACCCCACTCTCGCGAGAGGGCACTGAAGCGGTCCTGAAGCGACCTGAAGATCCGTTCAGGAGGCGCGGGTCGCGTCACCGGAGCGGGCGGGTCCACGTGCCCCTCGGCGGGTCGGCGCGCACCCGCCCCGCAGGGCGGGAACCCGCCGACCACCCGGTGGGGCGCTCGGGTCAGGCGGGACCGGCGGGGAGGTGGACCACGAACCGGGCACCTCCGAGAGGCGAGGCCGTGACCGACACCGCGCCTCCGTGGACCCGGACGATCTCGCGCACGATGGCGAGCCCCAGTCCGCTGCCGCCCGCGTCGCGGGCGCGGGCCTCGTCCAGGCGCACGAACCGGTCGAACACCCGCTCGCGGTCCGCCTCGGCCACCCCGGCGCCGTCGTCGTCCACGGTGAGGACCACGCCTCCGTCGCGCTCGGCGAGGGCCACGGCGACGCGGGCGTCGGCGTGCCGGGCCGCGTTCGCGACGAGGTTGTGCACGACCTGGCCGAGCAGCCCCTCGTCGCCGTCGACGCGAGCCGGGCCGACGGCCGTGGCGTCGACGGCGAGCGGCCCCCGACCGTCGGGACGGGCGACGCCGCGCAGGCGGGCGGTCTCCGACACCACGAGGTCGTCGAGGTCGACCGGGCGGCGGGTCACGCCCAGGGCGCCCTCGTCCGCCCTGGCGAGGACCAACAGGCCCTGCACGAGCGCCGTCAACCGCGCCTCCTCGCCGAGCACGGTGCCGGCCAGGGCCGCACCGTCGATGCTGCCGGGGTGCAGCAGCGCGACCTCGGCGTGCTGCCGGATGGTGGCGAGCGGCGTCTTCAGCTCGTGCGAGGCGTCGCCGACGAAGCGCCGCTGGGCCGTCGCCGACGAGTCGAGCCGGTCGAGCATGCCGTTCAGCGTGCGGGCGAGGCGGGCGATCTCGTCGCCGCCGCCCGGGTCGGGCAACCGGTGCGACAGGCTCTGGGCCGTGACCGTGTCGACCTCGCGGCGCATCGACTCGACCGGGCGCAGGGCACGGCCCACGACGAGCCAGGTGGTGACGCCCAGCACGAGCAGGGCCATCGGGATCGCCACGCCGAGCGTGACGAGACTGGCCGAGGAGGCGGCGCTCGCCTCCTCGAGGGAGCGCGCGGCCACGACGCCGTACCCTGTCGTGACGACCCGGGTGGGGACGGGGGTGGCGTCGTCGGTGGAGGACGTGGCGTCGTCGTCCGCCTCGCCGTCGTCGGAGCGCGAGCCGCCCGACCCGGAGTCGTCGTCGGCGTCGTCGTCGTCGTCACCCGTGGGGGTCGGCGTCGGGGTCGGCGTCGACGCGGCCGGCGTCGGCGTCGCGGTGCTCTCGACACCGACGTCCTCGCGTTCGACGACGAACGCGTCGCCGTCGAGCGAGACCCGGTCCCCCGAACCGGACGAAGCGATCGACGAGGCGACGTCGGCGAGGTCGTCGTCGCCTCCCACGGCGAGCACGCGCCCGGACGCGTCGGTCACGACGACCAGCGACCCGTCCGTCTCGCCCGCGACGGCCACGCTCGGCGTCGAACCGATCGCGAGGGCCGACACGGCGCGGTCCACGTCGGCCGAGGCGGCCTGGCGCGGGGCGTCGGCGAGCACGGCCTGTTGCACGAGCGCGAAGACGAGGGCGAACACCCCGAGGGTCAGCGCCACGGCGAGCACGGCGGCCACGGTGATGCGCGACCGCAGCGACGCCCGTCGCACCCGCCGCGGCCCGGTGCCGGCG
>NZ_JACYNS010000027.1:0-27924 GCF_014839405.1 Frigoribacterium sp. CFBP 13605
GCCGAGCCGCGTCGGGCTCCGCAGCCCGTCGGCGAGGTCAGGGCCAGCGGACCGGCACCGGGAGGCGCGTGGAGGTCGGCTCGGACGGCCCACCCGGTGCCAGCAGCTCGAGCAGGCGGCCGGCCGCGACCCGCCCCAGGTGCTCGCCGTCGACGTCGATCGCCGGGACGCCGACCAGACCGAGGGCGTCGACGACCATGCGCTCCGAGCTGACCGTGACGGAGCGGTCGCGGTGCTCGTCGGCACGGAGGACGAACATCAGGCCGAGCCCGATGGCCGTCGCGTAGGGCACGACGGCCGTCGCCCCGGAGGCGAGGACGTGGTCGCTCGCCCGGACGCCGGCTTCGAAGGTCGACGGGTAGGGACCCAGCACCGTCAGCTCGGCCCGGCCGGCCGCCGCGTCGACCACCGCGGCCGTGCGTTGGGTGTTCTGCCACGAGCCGTCGGGCCCGCCGAGGTAGACGACGCGCTCGTGCCCCTCGGCGACGAAGCGCGACACGAGCGAGCCGAAGGCGGTCGCCGTGTCGGCGACGACCGACGACACCCCGGCCACCTCGCGGTCGACGAGCACGGTCGGCTTGTGGCCGGTCGCGGCCCGCACGACGTCGTCGGCCCCACGCGGGGCGACGACGATGAACCCGTCGACCTGGTGCGACAGCCGCTCGAACGCCGCCAGCTCGCCCGCCTCGGCCAGCGGGTGGACGGCGACCGTCAGCTGGAGGTCGGCCTCGCCCGCCGCGGCCTGGGCCCCGGCGATGATCGGCGTGAAGAACGCGTTGTCGAGGGTCGGCACGACGAGCGCGACCACGCCCGTGCGCCCCCTCGCCAGTTGACGGGCCGCCCGGTTGGGCACGAAGCCGAGCTTCTCGGCGGCGGCGAGCACGCGTCCGGCCGTGTCGGGCGACACCAGCTCGGGGCGGCTGAGGACGCGAGAGGCGGTGGCCTTCGACACGCCCGCCAGCGTCGCCACGTCCGCCAGCGTCGCGAGCCGCCCTGCCCCAGTCATGCCCACCACCCTAGGGCCTCCGTGAAACCGGTCCCGCGCGGTGGTCCGACGCTTGTAACAAGCTGTTTACACGGCGGGGCCGACGCAGGCGATCAGCGCCTTTAGGGTCGATGTAACCGGTTTCACCCGAGGTGGGGTCGGCATCCCCCCAGAGGCCACACCGATCGGAGGACAACCCGTGACGTCCCGCAAACCCGCGCTGCTGTTGCTGCTGCCGGGCCTCGCCTTCCTGCTGATCGGATTCGCGGTGCCGTCGCTCGCGATGCTGTTCGCCCCACCCGGCGTGACCGCCGGCGAGATCGTCGGCCGCCTCGGCCAGATGCTCACCGACCCGTACGACCTGCGCATCATCGGTCGGACCGTGGGGCTCGGCCTGGTCGTCACGGTCATCTGCGTGGCCCTCGGCTTCCCGGTCGCCTACCTGCTGGCCCGCTCGACCTCGCGCTGGTCGGGCGTCCTGCTCGCCCTGGCGATCTTCCCGCTGCTGCTCAGCAACGTCGTCCGCACCTTCGGGTGGCTCGTGGTGCTCGGCAAGAACGGCGCCATCGGTCAGTTGCTCACCACGCTCGGCCTGGTCGACGAGGCCCCGCAGCTGCTCTACACCGAACTGGCGATCGTCCTCGGCCTGACCCAGTTGTTCCTGCCGCTCGCGATCATCTCGTGCTACTCGGCCGTGGCCCAGGTCGACCCGGGCCTCGACGACGCCGCCCGCGGACTCGGCGCGAGCCGCACCCGCACCTTCTGGAGCATCGTCGTGCCCCTCTCGCTGCCCGGCGTCGTCGTCGCGGCCACCCTCGTCTTCGCGGGCTCGGTCACCGCCTACACGACCCCGTACCTGCTCGGCGGCTCGGGCCAACGCATGCTCGCCACCCAGCTCTTCTCGTACTCGAGCGTGACGATCGACTGGGCCGGGGCCTCGGCCACCGCCCTGATCATGACCGTGTTGGTCTTCGTCGTCTCCGGCCTGTCGTCGCTCGTCGCCCGGAAGGGAGCCACCTCGTGACCACCCGCCGCCCGGTCGCCGGCACGCTCGCCGTCGCGGGCTACGTCGTGATGATCGTCCCGATCCTCTTCGTCGTCGCCACCGCGTTCACGAGTGAACGCACCCTGCGCTTCCCGCCCCAGGGGTTCTCGCTGCGCTGGTTCGAGGCCGCCTTCGGCTACGACCCGTTCACCCAGGCCCTGGTCTCGAGCCTCCAGCTGGCCCTGATCGCCACCGTGCTCGCCCTGCTCGTCGGCATCCCCGCGACCCTGGCGATCCATCGCGGCAGGCTGCCGGGCAAGGGCCTCGTCGAGGCGCTGTTCCTGTCGCCCCTGATCGTGCCCGAGCTCGTGGTGGGGCTCGCGCTCTACCAGCAGCTCGTCATCGGGTTCCGGCTCGACGCCTTCCCCGTGCTGTTGATCGGGCACACCGTGTTGATGCTGCCCTACGCGGTCCGCGTGACCGGCGCCTCCCTGGCCCTGGCCGACCCCGCCCTCGAGGAGGCCGCCCGTGGTCTCGGCGCGTCTCCCCTGCGGGCCTTCGTCACGGTGACCCTGCCCCTGCTGCGGCCCGGCATCTTCTCGGCGGCGCTGCTCAGCTTCGTCACCTCGTTCAACAACGTGCCCCTGTCGCTGCTGCTGCAGAGCCGCGACTTCCGCACCCTGCCCGTCACGATGCTCGACTACGTGCAGCAGAGCTACGACCCCATGGTCGCGGCGATGGCCACGCTGATCCTCGCGGGCACCGTCGTCATCGCCGTCATCGCCGAACGCACCGTCGGCTTCGCCAAGATCTTCGGAGGCATCAACAGATGAGCACCGCAGCAGAATTCGTCGCCGTCAGCCAGGTCTTCGGCGACTTCACCGCCGTCGACTCGATCGACCTGTCGATCGCCGAGGGCAAGCTCACGACGCTGCTCGGCCCGAGCGGATGTGGCAAGACGACGAGCCTGCGCATGCTCGCCGGCTACGCCGCCCCGACGTCGGGGACGATCCGCATCGCCGGCGTCGACAGCACGCGCACCCCACCCGAGAAGCGCGACCTGGGCATGGTGTTCCAGTCCTACGCGCTGTTCCCGCACCTGAGCGTCGCCGACAACGTCGGCTACGGACTGAAGCTGCGCGGCGTCGACACCGCCGAGCGCCGCCGTCGCGTGATGGAGACCCTCGACCTGGTCGGCCTGGCCCACCTCGCCGGCAGCAAGCCGAAGAAGCTCTCGGGCGGCCAGCAACAGCGCGTCGCGCTGGCCCGCGCCATCGCCATCCGACCGAAGCTGTTGCTGCTCGACGAACCCCTGTCGAACCTCGACGCGCGCCTTCGCGTCCAGATGCGCGCCGAGATCCGCCGCATCCAGGGCGAGACGGGCCTCACCGTCGTGTTGGTCACGCACGACCAGGACGAAGCGCTCGAGATGAGCGACGACATGGTCCTCATGCGGGCCGGCCGGATCATGCAGCAGGGCTCGCCCCAGCACGTGTTCCCGAACCCGGCGAACCGCTTCGTCGCCGACTTCCTCGGCTACGAGAACTTCGTCACGGCGACCGACGGCACGCTGCTCGCGATCCGCCCCGAGCACCTCGGGGTCGTCCCCGGGACCCCCGCAGGAGGCGCGGTGCCCGACGGCCTGCAGCTCGCCGGGGTCGTCACCGACGTCGCGTACCGCGGGGTCGACCTGCTCGTCACCGTGCAGGCCGTCGACGCCGCCGGTGCCGAGGTGCGCCTGCTGTCGGACGTCCGCAGCACGGGCTCCGAGACGGTCGCGATCGGCGACCGGGTGACCGTCTCGGCGCCGGCGTCGCGACTCGTGGCCCTCGCCGACTGACCCGCCCGGTGCGCGGAGCCGCGCGCGCCTCCTCGGTTCTTCCCTCCACCGTCCCACCCACCCGCGTTCCACACCGACCGGTCTCACCGAGACCGCCCCGAAAGGACACGACCATGACCTCCACCCTCCGCACCCGCCTGGCGATCGTCGCCGGCGTCGCCGCGACGACCCTCGTGCTCGCCGGCTGCTCCGCCGACGGCGGCGGCGAGCCCGACGCCGACACGATCACCGTGAGCACGTTCCCGTTCGGCGTCGAGGAGTTCCAGGAAGCCGTCATCGACCCGTTCACCGAGAAGACCGGCATCGAGGTGGTCGTCGACACCGGATCGAATTCCGACCGCCTGTCCCAGCTGCAGGTCGCGGGCGGGCAGCCCGACGTGGACGTCATGCTGATCTCGGACTACTACGCGGCACTCGGCCAGGAGGACGACCTCTTCCAGCAGGTGGACGCCTCGGCCGTGCCGTCGCTCGACGAGATCGCCGACTTCGCGAAGGAGGACTCGTACCTCGGCCCGGCCTACAGCTACCAGCTCAACGGGACGATGTACTCGACCGACGAGCTGACCGCCGACGAGGCCGCGCAGTGGAGCCTGTACGGCGAAGAGGAGCTCTCGGGCAAGGTCGCCCTGCCGGACATCTCGGTGACGGCCGGCCAGCTGATGGTCTCGGGCGTCGCGGAGGAGTACGGCGACGGACCCTACGACATCGACGCGGCCCTCGACCGGCTCGGCGAGTGGGCCCCCGGCGTGCTGCAGTTCTACAGCTCCTCCACCGAGGTGACCAACCTGCTGACGCAGGGCGAGATCGTCGCCGCGGACTCCCTGAGCGGCTTCGCGACCGACCTCGTCGAGTCCGGCGAACCGATCGCCTGGACGGCCCCCGCGACCGGCCGCTACATGGCCACCAACCGCGCGATGATCCCGACCGGCGCCGAGAACGTCGACGGTGCGAACCAGTTCATCGACCACCTGCTCTCGGTCGAGGCGCAGACCTCGTCCGCCGAGATCGTCGGCGACCTGCCGGTCGCCCCGGGCGCCACCGTGCCCGACACGATCGAGGCCGTCGTGGGCGACATCGCCGCCGACCCGGTCGCGGCGGGCTACTCGACCCTCGACCCGACCGAACTCGTCCCCACCCGCTCGGACTGGGTCGACCGCTTCGCCCGCGAGGTGACCTCGCGGTGACGGACACCACCCTGCCCCCGGCCTACCTGGACCGCATGCCCAAGGTCGACCTGCACTGCCACCTGATCGGGACGGTCCGCGCGAGCACCTTCGCCGAGTTGGCCCGCCGCAAGGGTCTCGACCTGCCCGACGAGCCCGAGCGGATCTTCGCCGACATCAACTCGCTCCCGCCCGACCCGGCTCTCTACCGCGACACGCGCATCCCCGTGCCGCAGGGGCGCAGCGTCGACGAGCCCGAGGTGTCGTACTCGCTGTTCCAGGCCTCGAACTGGGTCGTCGAGGTGCTCCGCGACGCGGACGACCTCACCCGGATCGTCTACGAGGCCTTCGAGGACGCGCACCACGCGAGTGCGACGCGGCATCTCGAGCTGTTCTTCGACGCCGTCCCGCCGCACCTCGCGTCGCTCGGCTACACCGGCTCGGTGGAGGCCTACGCCGAGGGCATCCGGCTCGCCGAGCGCGACTTCGGCATGACCGGGCGCATGATCCAGGGCATCGACCGCAGCAGGAGCGGCGAGCACGCCCTCGAGCTCGTCCGTCAGGTGGTGGACCACCCGCACGAGTACGTGGCCGGGATCGGTCTCGACAACCTCGAGACGAGCGGGCCACCCGAGCGGTTCGTGGATGCCTACCGACTCGCGGGCGAGGCCGGGCTGGGCCGGACGGCGCACTCGTCCGAGCACTCCCCCACGGCGGTCAACACGATCACGTGCCTCGACCAGCTCGGCTGCGACCGCATCGACCACGGGTACTACGTGCTCGAGGACGACGAGGTCGTCGCGCGCGTGCGCGACGAGCAGGTGGCGTTCACCGTCGTGTCGACGACCTCGCGACGGTCGTGGCGTCCCTGGCGCCGCGCCTCCATCGAGGCCATGCTCGAGGCGGGCCTGAACGTCGTGCCGGCCTCCGACGACCCGGGCATGTTCCCGACGACCCTCGCCGCCGAGTACCGCATCGTGCACGAACAGATCGGGGCCACCGCCGAACAGGTGCGCTCGATGGCCTCCGCTGGCGTCGACGCCAGCTGGCTGCCCGCCGTCGAGAAAGACGCCCTGAGGGCACGCGTCGACCGGGAGTTGGCGGCCCTCGACGACGAGTTCGGGGTGGCCGGGGCCTGACCGGGTCAGGGGCCGAGCCGGCGCGGGGGCCGAGCCGGCACAGGCCGAGCCGGCACAGGCCGAGCCGGCACAGGCCGAGCCGGCCGGCCCCGGCGCCCCGACCCGGCCTGCGAGACGACCCGGCCTACGAGACGACCGTGAGGCGTTGCGTGGGCCGGGTCATCGCCACGTAGAGACTGGCGTTGCCGCGTCGGCTCGCCAGTCGGACGCGCTCGGGGTCGACCACGACGACCGAGTCGAACTCGAGACCCTTCGACGTCGCCGGGCTCAGCACCGAGATCGGCTTGGTCAACGACGCCGTGCCGGCGGCCACGAGACCGTCGAACTCGGCCGACAGGGCCTCGACGAGCGTCGAGACGGCCTGCTCGGGGGCGATCACCGCGAGCGTGCCCTCGGAGTCGATCGCCCGGTCGGCCCGGACGGCGTCGACGGTGGCACGGACGAAGTCGTCCTTCGAGGAGGCGCCGGTCACCTCGCGCACCGGCCATTCGCTCGAGCGCACCGATCGGCTCGGGGTGATCTGCAGACCGCTCACCGTCGCGACGCCCTCGGCGTAGGTGACGATCTGCGCCGGCGTGCGGTAGTTGACGGTCAGTTCTTCGAGCCGCCACGGAGCCGACGTGCCCTGGGCGCCTCCGCCGCGACGACGGCCGAGCAGGGCCTGGAGGGCGCGGTCCCACGAGGTCGCCGACGCCGGGCTCGACGCCTGGGCGATGTCGCCGACGACGGTGAACGACCGCAGCGGGCAGCGCCGGGAGAGCAGTCGCCACTGCATGGGCGAGAGTTCTTGCGCCTCGTCGACCACCACGTGGCCGAACGCCCAGGCACGGTCGCCCGCGGCCCGCTCGGCCGTGGTCATCGACGCCGCCCGCTCGGCGAAGCCGCCGGCGATCTGTTCGGCGCTGACCATGCCCTCGACGCCCATGTTCTCGATCGCCCGCTCGGCGTTCTCGATGTCGCGCTTGCGCTGGGCCTTGCGGGCCAGGCGCTCGGGGTCGACACCGGTCTGGAACTCGCCGAGCAACTCGGCGGCCTCGTCGAGCAGCGGCACGTCGGACACCGTGAAGCCCGCTCCGCGTTCACGCCGCAACAGGGCGCGCTGCTCGGGCGTCCAGCGCGGGGTGATCGACGCGAGCCAGTTCGGCCGGGCGAAGAGGTCCTCGACGAGCTTCTCGGCACTGAGCGGCAGCCAGGCCGTGTTGAGCAGCACGCGCACGTCGTACGACTGCCGGATGTCTTCCCGGAGGACGGCCTCGTCGGACTCGTCGACGGTCGTGCCGTGCTCGCGCATCTGGTCGACCAGCTGGCGCGTCAGGGCCGAGAGGGCCGCCTTGTTGAAGGTGACCCGGGCCACGTTGTGGGGCTTGCCGCGCTCCTGGGCCTTGCGCATGGCCTCGCCGACGAGCTCCGGTCGCACCACGAGTCGTTCGCCGTTGATGTCGATGGTCGTCGGCTCGGCCGGGCGGACCTGCCGCGACCGGACGGCGCGACGCATGAGCTCGGCCATCTCGGCCGACCCCTTGAGGGCGGCGACGTCGGGCGCGTCGTCGGTCTGGGCCTCGACGCCCGGGTACAGGCCGCCGAGGCTCGACAGGACGACGCCGCTCTCGCCGAGGGACGGGAGCACCTGTTCGATGTAGCGCAGGAACGACCGCGACGGCCCGACGACGAGCACGCCCGAACCCTTGAGCCGGTCGCGGTGCGAGTAGAGCAGGTACGCGGCCCGGTGCAGCGCGACGGCCGTCTTGCCCGTGCCGGGGCCGCCCTGGACGACGAGCACGCCGTCGAGCTGAGAGCGGATGATCCGGTCCTGCTCGCCCTGGATGGTGGCGACGATGTCGGTCATGCGGCCGGTGCGCTGGGCGGTCAGGGCGGCCATGAGCGCCCCCTCGCCCTGCAGCTGCACGTCGTCGCGATCGAGCAGGTCGGGGTCGAAGACCTCGTCCTCGAGGCGGGTGACCGTGCGGCCGTCGAGGGTCAGGTGACGACGGGCCCGGGCGCCCATGGGCGTCGCGGCCGTCGCTTGGTAGAACGCGCTGGCCCCGGGGACGCGCCAGTCGAGCAGGATCGGGTGGTGGGCCTCGTCGCGCAGGCCGATGCGGCCGATGTAGCGGTACCGCCCGCCCTCGCCCGGTTCGGCCGGGCGGTCGACGTCGCCGGTCTGGCCGAGCAGGTCGGGCGTCTCGAGCTCGAGGCGACCGAACGCGAGCCGTTCGTCGACCGAGCCGAGCTGGACGATGGTGTCTTCGTACAGGCGCGCGTAGGCGTCGCGCTCGCTGCGGCTCTGGTGGTTGCCGCCGACGGTCTCGCGGCGGGTCCGTTCGAGACGGACGCGGGCGTCGGCCTTCAGCTCGTCGAGGCGTTCGTAGAGGGTGCCCACATAGGCGCGTTCGCGGTCGATCTCGGATGACAACAGGTGTTCGTACCCTTCGGGAAAAGTCGGCACGCCAGTCTAGCTTCCGACCACCGACGGCGAGGCCCGGGAATCCGACCCGGGACGCAGGAGGCGCGCTCGTCCTCGGGGGACGAGCGCGCCTCCTGGGGTGGCCGCGGTGGAGCCGGGCCTAGAACTCCTCGTGGGTCAGCGGGTCGCCGTCCCACAGCCGGCCCCGCTCGAGGCCGCTGATCGACTCGACCTCGTCGGGCGTGAGCTCGAAGTCGAAAACGTCGAGGTTCTCGCGCTGACGACCGGCGTCGGCCGACTTCGGGACGGGGACCGCGCCGAGCTGGACGTGCCAGCGCAGGACGACCTGCGTGGGCGTCTTGCCGTGGGCCCGCGCGATGTCGGTGACCCGCGCCTCCGTGAGGAGTTCGCTCTGCTTCGCGAGCGGGCTCCAGCTCTCGGTGACGATGCCCATGCTCTCGTGCACGGCACGCAGCTCGGCCTGGGGGAAGTACGGGTGCAGCTCGATCTGGTTGACCGCGGGCACCACGCCCGTCTCGTCGGCGACGCGCTGCAGGTGCTCGGCCGTGAAGTTCGAGACGCCGACCGAGCCGACGAGGCCGTCTTCCTGCAACCGGACGAAGGCCTTGAACGCCTCGACGTACTTGTCGATGCGCGGGAGGGGCCAGTGGATCAGGTAGAGGTCGACGAAGTCGAGGCCGAGGTTCGCCCGGCTCTCGTCGAAGCTCGCGAGGGCCTCGTCGAACCCGTGGTGTCGGCCGGGCAGCTTCGTCGTGACGACCAGGTCGTCACGGGCCACGTCGGTCTCGCGGATGGCCGCCCCGACGGCCGCCTCGTTGCCGTAGTTCAGCGCCGTGTCGAGCAGACGGTAGCCCGACGAGATCGCCTGGACGACCTGCGCCGTGCCCTCGTCGCCGTTCAGCCCGTAGGTGCCGAGGCCGAGCTGCGGCAGGGTGCGCCCGTCGTTGAGGCCGACCGAGGGGGCGACCGTCATCAGCTGACGCCGAGCAGGTCGATGACGAAGATGAGCGTCTTGCCCGAGAGCGGGTGCCCGCCGCCGGCGGGGCCGTAGGCCAGGTGGGGCGGCACGACGAGCTCGCGGCGTCCGCCGACCTTCATGCCGGGGATGCCCTCCTGCCACCCGCGGACCAGGGCCTGCAGCGGGAAGTTGATGGCCTCGCCACGGCTCCAGGACGAGTCGAACTCCTCGCCGGAGTCGTGCTCGACGCCGAGGTAGTGGACGTTGACGGTCGAGCCGGACTGCGCCTCGGCTCCGTCGCCGACGGTGATGTCGGTGATCGTCAGCTCGGTGGGGGCGGGGCCGATCGGGGCGTCGATCTCGGGCTTGGTCTGGGGATCGTGAGTCATGCCGACCATCCAACCACCGACGGGCCGAGGGGGCGGGTCGGCCACTCGCGTCCTCCCTGCGAGGCTCGAGGAGCCGACCCGACATCCGCACCGAGATGACGTCATCGATGCGAACACATGGACGCTACTCCGACGGTGACGGGACGCCAAATCGATCGGGCTCCGCCGCGGCCGCCGCGGCCGCCGCAGCCTGCGGAAACCTGCACGATCGGCAAGAATGGCAGCTTGTCCGCCACCCCGCCTCCGCCTCCGCCGTCCGGCCCCGCCGCGCCCGCCCGTCGCCCGCTGTTCGTCGACGTCACCCCGCTGCGGACGAGCCCGGCCTTCGCCCGCCTCTTCGCGGGCAGCGCGATCAGTGGCATCGGGACGCAGCTCACGCTCGTCGCCGTCGGGCTCGAGATCTTCGAGATCACCCGGTCGACCTTCGCCGTCGCGCTCGTCGGCGTCGTCTCGCTCGTCCCGATGATCCTGGCCGGCCTCTACGGCGGCATGCTCGCCGACGCCTTCGACCGTCGGAAGGTCGCGCTCGTCGCCGCCGTCTTCGCCTGGCTCTCGACCGCGGCCATCGCGCTGCACGCGTACCTCGGGCTGCACGAGGTGTGGCTGCTCTACCTGTTGACCACGGTCAACGCCGTGGCGGGCACGATGATCGCGACCTCGCGCGCCTCGATCGTGCCGCGCCTCCTGCCCCGCGAGCTGCTGCCCGCCGCCTCCGCGCTGAGCGGCATCAGCATGGGTCTGATGCTCACCGTCGGGCCCGCCCTGGCCGGCGTGCTCGTGGCGGGCGTGGGGTTCCCGCTGACGTACACGGTCGACGTCGTGTTGTTCTCGACGGCGTTCCTCGGGATCGTCACGCTGCCCCCGATCCGTCCCGAGGGCGAGACCCAGCGTCCGGGGCTCGAGTCGCTGCGCTTCGGCCTGGCGTTCCTGAAGCGGTCGCCGAACATCCGGACGACCTTCGTCATGGACGTCGTCGCGATGACGTTCGGGATGCCCCGCGTCCTCTACCCGGTGGTCGGCACGCTCGTGATCGGAGGAGGCGCGGTGACGGTCGGCGTCCTCTCCGCCTCGTTCGCGGTGGGCGCCCTGCTGAGCAGCGTGTTCTCGGGACGCCTCGGCCACGTGCGCCGACAGGGTGTCGCCGTGCGGTGGGCCATCACCGCCTACGGTCTCTGCATCGCCGCCTTCGGCGTCGTGCTGCTCGTGACGCCGGCCCACGGCGGCGGCGTCACGGCCGGACTCGACCAGGCGAACCTGGCCGCCCTCGGCGGGGCCGCCCTCGCGCTGGCCGGAGCGGGTGCGAGCGACAACGTCAGCTCGATCTTCCGCTCGACCATCCTCCAGTCGGCCGCGCCCGACGCGATGCGGGGCCGCCTGCAGGGGATCTTCATCGTGGTGGTCACGGGCGGGCCGCGAGTCGGCGACCTGTTCGTCGGACTCGTCGCGGGCATCGCCGTCTTCTGGCCGCCGCTGCTCGGCGGTCTGGTGGTCGTCGCCCTCGTCGCGCTCGTGGCCCGGCTGACGCCCGCGTTCGGACGCTACGACGCGGAGGCGCCGACGCCCTGACCCGCGGCGGCGGCCACGGTCGCCGCTGCCGCCGTCACCGCCGTCGCCGTCGCCGTCGCGAGCGCGTCACCACCCGGGGCCCGAGTGCGGCGGCCCGGTCACCTGCGACGGCCACCCCGGGTGCTGCGGGTACCCGACGAAGGCCGTCGGTGGAGCCTGCAGGGCGACGCGACTCGCGGTCAGGGCCTGCAGCAGCTCGGCCTCGTCGCGTTGGACGGCCTCGTCGAGCGCGCGGCGGCCCTTCACCAGCCGCTGGCGGGTGAAGGCGAGGCGCGTCGCATTCGAGATGAAGACCTTCATGGCGGGTCGGATGCCCCGTGACGCGGCCCACGACCGCGCGCGGCGGCGACCGGCGCTCGACGAGAGCATGCCGACCTCGTCGGCGCTGAACCAGCCGACCGCGGCGTACTCCGCGAGCCGGTCGTGGGTGACCCTCCGCTCGTTGCGTCGCAGGAACACCACGAGCAACACCATGGCCACGAAGATCGGCACCTGCACGAGCAGGTAGTAGACGAAGAAGCCGTCGCCGACCACGAAGAGGGCACCGTTCCAGAGCGCGTGCAGTCCCGCCGCGGGGACGAGGCCGACGAAGAACCAGCCGATCGCGCCGTACGGGCCCGTCCGCCGTGCCGCGAGACCGAGGGCGAAGCCCGTGCAGGCCGTGTACATCACGTGGGCGAACGGCGACATCAGGGCCCGCACGAAGAAGACGTAGGCGAGGCCCTGGCTGCCCGTGGCCAGGTCCTCCCCGACCTGCAGGGCAAAGTACTGGATGTTCTCGACGAAGGCGAAGCCCGCCGCGACCGTCGCCGCGTAGACGATGCCGTCGACCGGGCCGTCGAAGTGGCGTCGGAAGATCCACAGGACCAGCAGCACGCCGAGCCCCTTGGCCCCCTCTTCGACGAGGGGCGCCTGGACCACCGCCCCGAGCACGTCCTCGAGCCCGCTCGAGCGGACCCCGAGCACCGACCGCGCCGTCGTGAGGGCGATGTCGACGATCAGTGCGGTGCCGACCGCGACCGCCGCACCCCAGAGGAAGGCGAAGAGCAGCGCCACGCGCGGCTCGGGCTCCCAGCGGTCGACCAACCAGATGCCGACCAGGACGATGGCCAACGGGACGAAGGCGAGCAGGCTCCCGGCCAGCAGGACGGCGGGCTGGACGAAGATCAGGAAGTACAGGCCGACGGCCAGGGCGAAGGTGCCGATCACGGTGAACCCGACGGCGAGCGCCACGGCACTGGCCACCCGGCGGCGAGGCGTCGGCTGGACGAAGACCGGCTGCACGGGGTACCAGACCGGCTCGGGGTTGACCGCGGGAGCATGCGCCGACCACCCGGGAGCGGCCCCCGGGGTGACGGAGGAGGGGTCGGCGTACGGCGTCAGCGGGCGGCCGTACGCGTCGTGTCCGACGCCGCGGGGATCGGACCAGGTCATCCCCCGACCCTACGGGCTGACGCCGGGGTCGGCGCAGCCTGCGGGCGCAGCCTGACGCCGGGGTCGGCGCAGCCTGCGGGCGGGCCGCGACGAGCCGGACGGCCCGGTAATCTCGCAGGATGGCCTCGACGCGTTCCCTGCCCGAGGACCCGTCGCTGGTCCGGTACGTGGTGATGCGGGTCTGGCACGATTTCCTGCGCCATCGCACCATCGACGCGGCCGGGTCGCTCACCTTCTTCTCGATGCTCGCCCTGGTGCCCGGCGCGCTCGCCCTCGTCTCGGGGGTCGCGCTGTTCGTCGACGACGGTGACGCCGTGGACGAGATCCTCTCGGTGGCCCGGTACGTCCTCACCCCCGACGCGATCGACACCCTGCGCTGGCCGCTCGAACAGATGCTCAGCCTGTCGAACCCCGGCGTCGCGTTCGGCATCGGCCTCTGGCTCACGCTGTGGTCGCTGTCGGCCTACACGACGGCGTTCGGCCGGGCCATGAACACGGCCTACGAGGTCGAGGAGGGGCGCCGCATCTGGAAGTTCCGCGGCCACATGATGATCGTCACGCTCGTCCTGATGGTGTCGTTCGCCGTCATCGCCGTCATCCTGCTGGTGACGCCCACGTTGAGCGACGCGGTGGCCGCACGGTTCGGCATCGGCCGCCCCTGGACCGACCTCTACGACGTCGTCAAGTGGCCGGTGCTCGTCGCCCTGGCCGTGCTGTCGGTCGCGATGCTCTACTTCTTCACGCCCAACGTGCGGCCACCGCGCCTGCGCTGGGTGTCGTACGGCGCCATGGTCGCCCTCGGCGGCTGGGCGCTCGCCACGGTCGGCTTCGCGGTCTACGTCGCGACGGTGTCGAACTACGACCGCTTCTACGGTTGGGTGGGCGGCGTCGTGGTCGTGTTGCTCTACGCGTACATCAGCAACTTCGTGCTCGTCATCGGCGGTGAGCTCGACAGCGAAATCCTGCGGATGCGCCAGCTCCGTCGCGGGGTGCAGGCCGAAGAGGTCATCCCCCTGCCGCTCCGCGACACGGCGCGCAACCACATCCTGGCTCGCAACCTCGCCTGGGACGTCCGGGTGGGCCGGGCGATCCGCGAGCGTGCCCTGCGCGAGAACGGCGGCGTGCTCGAACCCGACGAACTCCGGCGCGTCCACCTCCGGGGTGATCGAGACCGGCCGGCCGACGAACGGCCGCAGGCCGCCCAGCGCGCCGACCAGGTCGACCCGACCACCCACGCCCCCTCGACGTCGTAGAGGCCGCGCCTCGAGGAGGCGCGGTGCCGGTCGACCGGCACCGCGCCTCCCCGACGTGGTCGCGTCAGCCGGCGGTCTCGTCGCCCGGGTTGCGGGCGCCCGTCGTGTTGGCCGCCCGGGCCACCGCCGCGGCGGGGTCCTCGACGTCGATGACGGTGATGGCGCTCGTGATCGGCGCGAGCCCCGAGAGTCGGGCGGGCGAGAGCACCTTGCGCACCTGCTCGTCGGTCATGAGGCCGGCCGCGACGACGAGGGGCGCGATCGCCGCGTTGGTCGTCAGCGCCGTGTGGGCGATGGCCGCCGCCGCCGTGTAGCCGATGTAGGGCGTGAGCGCCGTGACGCTGCCGACGTTCGTCTCGACCTGCTGGGTCAGGCGGGCGCGGTTCGCCTCGATCCCGTCGACGCAGTTGATCCGCAGGGTCTGGCAGGCGTAGGTCATCCACTGCAGGCTCTGCATGACCGAGTGGGTGATCACGGGCTCGAACGCGTTGAGCTGGAGCTGGCCGGCCTCGGCGGCCATCGTGACCGTCACGTCGGCCCCGGCCACCGAGAACGCGACCTGGTTGACCACCTCGGGGATCACCGGGTTCACCTTGCCCGGCATGATAGAGGACCCCGCCTGGCGCGGCGGCAACGTGATCTCGCTGATGCCGGCCTGCGGACCGGACGAGAGCAGCCGCAGGTCGTTGCAGATCTTCGACAGCTTGATCGCGCTGCGCTTGAGGGCGCCGCTCAGCGTCATGAAGACGCCGGTGTCGCTCGTCGCCTCGATGAGGTCGGGGGCCGTGACGAGGTCCATGCCCGAGAGCGTGCTGAGGTGTCGCCGGACGGCGTCGGCGTAGAGCGGGTCCGCCGTGATGCCCGTGCCGATGGCCGTGGCGCCGAGGTTGATCTCACCGAGCAGCGGCACGACGTCGCGCAGACGCTGGACGTCCTCGGCCAGGGTGTGCGCGAAGCCCGTGAACTCCTGCCCGAGGGTCATGGGCACGGCGTCCTGCAACTGGGTGCGGCCGACCTTGAGCACGTCGTGGAACTCGGCGCCCTTGGCGGCGAACGAGTCGGCGAGCAGGTCGAGCTCGACCAGGAGGCGCCGCAGGGTGAGCACCATCGCGATCTTGATCGAGGTGGGGTAGGTGTCGTTGGTGCTCTGGCTGCGGTTGACGTCGTCGATCGGGTGCAGGTGGCGGTACTCGCCCTTGGCGTGGCCGAGCAGCTCGAGGGCGCGGTTGGCGATGACCTCGTTGCTGTTCATGTTGGTCGACGTGCCGGCGCCGCCCTGGATGACCCCGACGGCGAACTGGTCGTGCAGCGCGCCCCCGCGGATCTCTTCGCAGGCGCGTTCGATGGCCTCGGCCTTGACCGGGTCGAGCACGCCGATCTCGACGTTGGCGCGGGCCGCCGCCTGCTTCACGAGGGCGAGGGCCGTGACGAGGTCGGGATAGACCGAGATCGGCCGCTGCGAGATCGGGAAGTTCTCGAGCGCCCGGGCGGTGTGGATGCCCCAGTAGACGTCGGCGGGCACCTCGCGGCTGCCCAACGAATCGGTCTCGGTGCGGGTCGGTGCTGCTGTCTCGGTCGTCACGTGTGGTGAGCCTCCGTCGTCAGTCGGGGCCCGGTCGTCGTCGACCGGACGCTTCCGTCGAGCCTACCGGCGGGACCGCCGACGGGCCGTTCCCGCGGAGGCGCGGGGCGGCCGTCCGAGAGGGGTCCCGCCCTGGGGACGAGACGAGCCGGGGTGGCCGAGGGTCAGCGGTGGAAACCCGGGACGATGAGGTAGATGCCGTACAGCACGCCGAGGGCGCAGACGACGAAGCAGGCGTACCCCGCGGCGGTGCGGACGGGCGTGCGGCCCTCGACGGTCAGGAGGCGCAGGCCCAGCGAGTAGAGCGAGACGAGGGCGGCCGCGGAGAAGAGCGCCACGAGCGCGACCACGAGGAAGGCGGACCAGTCGATCATCAGCGCACCTCGTCGTCGGTCGGGACCGGACCCCGGGGGGCGGGGACGGGCTCGGGTGGGTCGTCCATGCGGACGAACGGGGCCTCGACCCCGGACGCGGGAGTGTCGACGCGGCCCTTGCGGACGGCGCGTCGGGCACGGCGGCGCGAGAGCACCGAGGTGGCGGCGACGTCGACCTCGATGGCCGAGCCCTGGTCGTGCGGCCGGCGGCGGGAGATGACGAAGATCCCCGCGATGACGACGGCACCGACGGCGGCGTCGATCACGAGCCCCGCGACGCCGAGCGTGGCGATCAGGGCCGCGACGGCGCCGACCGCCGCCGAGGCGGGCAACGTGATGAACCAGGCGACGACGATCTTGCCGGCGGTGCCCCATTGGATCTTCGAGCCGCGGCGTCCGAGGCCGGCACCGATGATCGAGCCGCTCGCGACCTGCGTCGTCGACAGCGCGAAGCCCAGGTGGCTGGAGGCCAGCACGGTCGCGGTCGTCGACGCCTCGGCGGAGAAGCCCTGGGTGGGCTTGACCTCGGTCAGACCGCCGCCCATGGTCTGGATGATGCGCCAGCCGCCGGTGTAGGTGCCCAGGGCGATGGCGAACGCGCAGACGACGACCACCCAGAACGGCGGGCCAGAGTCGGGCGTGAGCAACCCGCCCGCGATCAGCGTGAGCGTGATGACGCCCATGGTCTTCTGCGCGTCGTTCGTGCCGTGCGCGAGGGCGACCAGCGACGACGTGAAGATCTGGCCGTAGCGGAACCCGCCGCGCTCGCTCTTGTCGTCGCGGCGTCGGGTGATCGTGTAGGCGAGCCGCGTGGCGGTGTACCCCACGACGCCGGCGATCAACGGCGCGAGCAGGGCGGGCAGGACGACCTTCGACAGCACGACGCCGAAGTCCACCGACCCCATGCCGGCACCGACGATCGCCGCACCGATCAACCCGCCGAACAAGGCGTGCGAGGAACTCGAGGGCAACCCTCGCAGCCACGTGAACATGTTCCAGACGACGGCGCCGATGAGGCCCGCGAAGATCATCTCGGGGGTGATCTGCACCCCGCCGTCCCCCTCGCGGATGATGCCGCCGGAGACGGTCTTCGCGACCTCGGTGCTGAGGAAGGCGCCGACGAGGTTGAGGATCGCGGCCACCGTGACGGCGACCTTGGGCTTCATCGCGCCGGTCGCGATCGGGGTCGCCATGGCGTTGGCCGTGTCGTGGAACCCGTTCGTGAAGTCGAAGAAGAGAGCCAGCGCGATGACCAGGACGACGATGAGTGTGATGTCCACCGGCCTGAGTGTCACAGGTGGGTGGACGCGGGTCAACTCGGTGGTGACCTGCGGGGTACATCCCGGTGAACGGCGGGTGACGCGGACCGTCGCGCGGCCGGGGCGCGCCTCACACGTGCGGGACGAAGTCCTGCCAGGCCCGTCGCCGTTCGCCCCGCGGATCGTGCTCGACGCGGTCGCGGGCGTCGATGATGAGGGTGCGTCGGCGGTGCGGGTCGTAGGTCGGCCAGTCGGCGACCGCCCCGGTTCGGACGAACTCGAGCCAGCGGGAACGCGTCCGCGCCGCCGTGCGCAGGAACGCCCGACGGCCGCCCAGGAGGCTCATCGCCCACCCGAACGCGGAGCCCATCCGGTCGTAGATCGCCCAGAGCTCGAGACCG
The DNA here is from genome assembly GCF_014839405.1 of Frigoribacterium sp. CFBP 13605. Taxonomy (NCBI): domain Bacteria; kingdom Bacillati; phylum Actinomycetota; class Actinomycetes; order Micrococcales; family Microbacteriaceae; genus Frigoribacterium; species Frigoribacterium sp. CFBP 13605. Next base: position 17,754 of record NZ_JACYNS010000027.1, read on the forward strand.
TGGAACGCGTCCACCCCGACCGTGCGGAGGATGCGCGTCGTGGCGTCGAAACGGTAGAACCGGACCGGCTGGTGGACCGCGTGCCGCTCGGCCACCTTGACGCTCGGGAACCAGAACGCGTAGTCACCGCCGAAGTCGAGGGCGGCCGGGCGGGCGGGCAGCCCCGGGTAGTGCTTCTTGATCGCCTTCCGGGCCTTCTTCTCGGTCGCGGCGAAGATGGCCCGGATGCGGGGCTTCGTCGTGGCGAGGATGTCGCGGCGGCCGGTGAACACCGACCCCTCGCGGTCGTTCGTGCCGATGATCAGAGGCACCGGGTGGGCCCGGCCCGCCTTGAAGGCGTCGAGCGGGCGTTCGGGCAGGAAGTCGCCGTCGATGACGGGGCTGAAGCAGATCGTCCCCGGATCCTCGTCCGGGGTGCGCAACTGCAACCGGCTGGCGGCCCGGACGATCGCCGTCGTCGGTGCCTCGGCGAGCATCGTCGCCGCGTCGTCGACGCTCGTGGCCTCGAGGTCGTCGTCGCGCAGGTCGTGGGCGAGCAGCTCGAGGAACTCGCCCGCCCAGCGCCGCGTCACGTCCGGGGGGTAGATGGCGTTCGGCGGTGCGCTCTGGGCGACGACCCCCCGGAAGAGGCCGCGAGCGCGCGGCACCGTCATGAGGGTCGTCACGGCGTTGCCGCCGGAGCTCTCGCCCGACACGGTGACCCGGCCGGGGTCGCCGCCGAACGCGGCGACGTTGTCGCGGACCCACTCGAGGGCGGCGACCTGGTCGCGCAGCCCGAGGTTCGAGTCGAACGGGCGGTCCTCGGTCGCCCAGTGGCTGAAGTCCAGGTAGCCGAAGGCGCCCAGCCGGTAGTTCAGGCTCACGTAGACGATGCCGCCCTCACGGACGAGCGTCTCGCCCTGTCTCGGGAACTCTCGCGACGACCCCACGCTGTACGCGCCTCCGTGGACGAACACGAGGACGGGCAGCCCGTCGCCCGGTGCCGTGCCCTCCGGTGCGACCACGTTGACCGTCAGGCAGTCCTCGCTGAGCGGGGTGGTGGCGTCGACGCCCACGAACTGCACGCGGTCCTGCGGGGCTGCGGGTCCGAACCGGCCGGCGTCGCGGACGCCCGTCCACGCCGCCGGCGCCTCGGGGGCCCGGAAACGGAGGCGCCCCACGGGTGGTGCGGCGAAGGGGATGCCGCGCCAGGCGAGCACGCCGCGCTCCCGCACGCCGCGGACCTCGCCCGAGCGGGTGGTGCGGACGAGGTCGGGGGCCGGGACGGTCGCCCGGGGCTGTGCGGTCACGGAGCGATGCTACGGGTGGTCGGACGGTCGACCGGGGCCGTTCACCCGACGTTCTCCTAGGGGGTGCCTGGGAGGATGGTCGGGACTTTGCAGTCGATGCACATCGCACGGCTGCCCCGACGACTGGACGGAGCCCGGCTCACATGGAACTCGGCGAGCTGCTGATCATCTTGACCGGGTCGCTCGTCGTGACCGCCTTCGCCCGCTGGCGCGGCCTGCCCGCCCCCCTGCTGACGGTGGGCGTCGCCCTGCTCGTGTCGTTGATCCCCGGCGTGCCCGACATCGAGATCGACTCCGAGGTCATCCTGACCGTGGTCCTGCCGCCGCTGCTCTACTCGGCCGCCCTCGACGTCTCGCTGCTGAACTTCCGGGAGAGCCGCGTGCAGATCGCCCGGCTGGGGGTCGGTGCCGTGATCGTGACGGCCTTCGCCGTCGGGGGCGTCGCCTACGTGATGATCCCCGACATGACCCTTCCGGCCGCCCTCCTCGTCGGGGCGGTGGTCGCGCCTCCCGACGCCGTGTCGGCGGCCGCCATCGGCCGGAAGCTCGGCCTGCCGCGCAAGGTGATGACCGTGCTGTCGGGCGAGAGCCTGATCAACGACGCCGCGTCGCTCACCCTGGTCAAGGTGTTCCTGGCGATCGTGGGCGGTGCCAGCCTCACGCTCTGGGACGACCTCGGCATCTTCGGCCTCGCGATCGGCGTCGGCGTCGCGGTCGGTCTGGTCCTCGGCTTCGTCGCCCACCGCGTGCGCATGCGGATCGACGACCCCGTGGTCGAGAACGTCATCGGCCTGCTGCTGCCGTTCATCGCGTACATCGCCGCCGAGGAGCTGAGCGGCTCCGGCGTGCTGGCGGTCGTGGCCGCGGGCCTCTACGTCGGATTCAACTCACCCCGCACGGGCTACGCGACCCGGCTGCAGGAGCGCCCGTTCTGGTCCGCCGCCGACGTCCTGCTCGAGGGGTTCGTGTTCGCCCTGATCGGCCTCCAGCTGCGTGCCGTCGTGCTCGACGTCAGCGAGAGCGAGCGCGGCCTCGGACAGAGCGTCGGCGTCGCCCTCGCCGTCCTCGCCGTGGTCGTCCTCGTGCGCCCGGTCTTCGTGTTCGGCACCTACCACGCGGCCCGTGCCGGCCGGTACCTCTTTCTCTCGACGGTGCTGCGGAAGCTCCGCCGGGTGCCCGCGCTCCGCCGGCTGCGGCGGGCGCCGGCTCTGCGGACGCTGCGCTACCACCCGCAACCCCGCATGGACTGGCGACAGCTGAGCGTCATCTCGTGGACCGGCATGCGGGGCGTGGTGACCCTCGCCGCCGCCGTGTCGATCCCGGCCGTCACCGAGTCGAGCATCCCCGTGCCGGCGCGCGACACCATGTTCCTCATCGCGTTCATCGTCACGGTCGGCACCCTCCTGCTGCAGGGGCTCACGCTGCCGGTCGTCATCAGGGTGCTCGGCGTCCGGGACGACACGCAGCGCGACCGTGACCTCGCCGCCGAGCTGGCGGTCTTCGCGACGAGCACGGACGAGACCATGGCCTACGTCGCGGAACGGCGTGCCGACTGGGAGAAGCGCTGGGGTCCCGAGCTCACCGAACGCGCCGTCCTGCTCGCGACCACGCGGCTGCTGCGGCAGAACGAGGCGCTGCAGCGCACGGCCGTCGACGACGCCGACGAACGGGACGTCTCGGGGGCGACGGCCGCCCAGCGCGCCCGCCGTCGAGCGGCGCCCCAGGCGCTCGGCTCGATCCGACGCGAGCTGCTCGCCAAACGCCGCGAGGTGGTGCTGCGCGAGCGCGACGCCGGGGCCCTCGACGAGGAGGTCATGAGGCGCGTGCTGCTCGGGCTCGACGCCGAGGAGCTCGCCATGGACACCTCGGCCTTCACGAGCACGAGGTCGTGACGCCGCCGCGGCGTATCGTGAGCGGCACCGGCGACGAGACGGGAACACGACCGAGAGCAGGAGGGCGCGGCACCGTGGCGACCACGACGAACCAGACGACCACGGGCGACGCGGGAGGGCCGCCCAAGCCCGAATTCGGACGGTACCGTCGCTGGTACTCGACCCTCCACCCGTCGCTGCAGCTGATCGGCCTGCAGCTCTGGCTGCCGCTGTTCTTCATCGTCGGCTTCTGCCTCTGCTACATCGCGGCCTTCCACGCCCCCCACCCGCACGACGTGCCCGTCGCGGTCGTCGGGTCCTCGTCGGCCGCCGCCGACCTGCAGACGGGCCTCGACGACGCCCGCCCCGGCGTGATCGACGTGCGCGCCTACGGCTCCGCCGACGAGGCCGAGGAGGCGGTGCTCGCCGGACGCGTCGCCGTCGCCTACGACCCGGCCGAGACCACGATCTACACCGCGAGCGCCCACCAGTACCAGGTCGCCGCCCTCATCCCGGCGACGATCACCCCCGTGCTCGAGGCCCAGGGGGTCACGCCCACCGTCACGGACCTGGCACCGCTGCCCGCGAACGACGAGTACGGCACCGTGTCGATGTACCTCATGCTCTCGTGGTGCATCGGCGGCTACATGGTGGCGATGTTCATCGGGCTGATGGGCGCCCCGCTCCGCCACCGCACCCGGATGACGGTGATCGGCGTCGGCGGCGGCGTGATCTCGCTCGTGACGAACGTCCTCGCCGGGCCGGTGATCGGGGCCGTCGACGGGCACTTCGTGCCGCTCTTCTTCATCGCCTGGGCCTGGATCATCGCGATCGGCCTCGCGGTCAACGGCATCAGCTACTTCGTCGGACGGTTCGTCGCCCTGCCCGCGATGATCGTGTTCGTCTTCCTGTCCATGCCGTCCTCGGGCGCCGCCTACCCCGCATGGTTCATGCCCCAACCGTTCGCGTGGCTCAACGCCGTCGTCGTCGGGAGCGGCATCACCGAGATGCTCAAGCGCGTGCTCTACGGCGTGGGCCCCGGCTACGGCCGCGGCGTGACGATGATGCTCTGCTACGCCGCTCTCGGCATCGTGCTGATGCTCGTCGGCGAGCGCTGGTGGGAGAGCCGCCGCATCGCCCGCATCGTGTCCGGCCGCACGACGATGTTCGCCGACGCCCAGAACGCGAACCGCGAGTTCCTCGTCGCCGAGCGCGACGAGGTGCTCGCCCGACACGGCCTCGTGGCGACGGACACGGGCACGATCAACACGATCCCGGCGGACGAACGCGACGACCTCGGTGACCCCGGCGAGCGGGGCGACATGTTCCTCGGTGCACCCGGCGGGCTCGAGAACGACGAGCTCGCGACGCGACCCGTGCGCGTCGTCCCGAGCGACCGGATCGGGTCGGGGCACCCCGGGCGCGAGGACGGCGTCGCGCGCTGAGGCGGTACCCTCGACGCTCGTGACCACGACCACCCTGCACCGCCTGCTCGTCGCCCTCGCCGTCCTGCTGCTCGTCGCGGCCGGGGCCCTCTACGTCCTCTCGGTGACGCTGGCACCACAGGGCGGTCCCGACGTGGCGGCGCGCTTCGTCGGCTACGCCTGGTTCGCGGTCGTCGGTGCCGTGCTCACCGGCGTCGTCGACTTCTTCGTACGCGCGGGTCTGTCGCGCACCGGGACCCGACGCGGACGCTGACCCCGCCCGGACGGGGTGTCGGGCTCAGACGAGTCGTGCCTCGGCGGTCGAGGCACGTCGCTCGGCCAGCTCGATCGCCGCGAGGCGTTCGATGCGCTGCCACCGCGCGGCCGTGGCTGCCATGCCCGCGACGAGGGCGACCACGCCGAGGCTCGAGAGCGCCAGCAGGACGCCGCCGAAGGCGGCCCACACCACGACGACGACGAGGCCGAGGGCCCAGGCCACCGCGGGCAGCCAGAGCGGCAACGACAGCTGGCGGGGCGCCACGGCGGTGCGGGCCGGGCTCCGGAGCGTGGTCGTGGTCAGGCCGTCGTAGCTGGTCATGTCGCTCCCCGTGAGATCCGTCCGACGGCGGGGATCTCCCCGTGATCCGTCTCGGAACCGACCCTAAGCGGAGCACGGCGCCACCGCGCCCCCCTCTGCGAGGGCCAGGCGTCCGGGCCGGAACGCCTCAGGGGCCGGCGTGTTCCGCCGGCAGCGGAGCGTCCGAGGCCACCGTCGCGAGGTCGGCCGCGAAGACGAACGTCCGGGTGACCCGTCCCCCGGCGAGCACACCGGGCAGCCAGTGCGACGCGTCGTCCCACATCTCGTCCAGGGGCAGCTCGTCGAGGTCGAACCACCGGGGCACCAGCTCGTCGCTCTCGGCGGGGTCGCCGCACCACGCGGTGACGACGAAGACCGTCGACCGCTGGCTCCAGCTCTCACGGTGCGGGAAGAGGTAGAGCAGGTCGCCCCTCCGGTCGAGGTCCGACGCGAGCACCTCGACGCCGCTCTCTTCCGCGATCTCGCGGACCACCGCCTCCTGCACGCCCTCTCCCGGCTCGAGCTTGCCCCCGAGGCCCACCCAGTGCCCCGTGCCGAGTCCGCGCTTCTTGCGTCCCAGCAGGACCTGCCGACGCCCCTCGTGCTCCCGCAACAGGTAGGCGACGCAGACGCGGTAGACCGGCATGCCGGAAGGCTACCGGCTGTCGTCCCGCCCACAGGGCGGACGGCAGGAGGGCGGACGGCAGGAGGCGCGGGCCGCGTCCCCGGGAACCGCACGACGCCTCGCGCGTAGGCTCGTCGGCATGTCCGAAGCACGATCGAGCGGGAGGCGACGCCCCGGGCCCGAGTTCCGCGGCGCCGGCCGGAGCCTCGAGGTGCTGCGCGCCGAGGCCCACGACGAGCTCTCCGCCCTGATCGAACTGCGTTGCCGCAACGGCGAGGACCCCTGGGACGTCATCCCCGGGCTCCCCACCGTCGACGAACAGGTCGTCATCTCGCTGCGGGCCGACGCCCTGGGCACCGACGGCGTGCCGACCGCGACGGGGCTCGGTCTCGCCGACGAGCTCGGCTACCTGCGCACCATCGCGTTGTGGCACCCCGAGCTGTCACGGGCCGTCTGGTCGCTCATGGGGCGACTCAACGACGCCTCTCGCTGACCGCGACTCCCCCGACCCGGCTGTCGGTGGTCCGCCGTAGCGTGGCCCCATGAGCTGGTGGGACGTCGTGACCGTGACCGTGGGTGCCTTCGTGGGTGCCGGGGCGGCGTTCGCGTCGAACCTGCTCGTGCGGCTGATCGAGTCGCGCCGGCGCGAGGCGTCGGCCCTCAACGAGCTGATCACCGAGATCCACTTCCGGCGCGTGCTGCGCCGGGTGGCACCGAGGCTCAGCCCCAACCCCCGCGCCCTCGACCCCGTCTACGAGCAGGCGCGCCATTCGATCTCGGCCCTGCGTGGCGAGATCCGGCGGGCGCGACGGGCGCTCCGTCCCCGTTCGTCGGCCCTGCCCGTGCTCAACGAGATGACGCTGGCGTGCAACACCTTCCTCGACGACAGCGACGACGCCCCCGAGCGCTACCGCCTGCACCTCATGCAGCTGCACGCCCGGCTCAACGCCTCGGTCCGACGACTGAGGTCCGACCGCCGGTCCATCTCCGACCTCGAACCCGGCGAGGCGCACCTCGGCGCCACCGTCCAGGGGTTGGCCGCGCCGACCACGGCCCTGCCCGTCGACGACTGACCGCCGCCGGGTCGGGCGCCGACCCGCGTCAGGGCCGGCCGACGACCGACGGCCTGGCCGGACGTCACCGAGGAGGCGCGGGTACCGTCCCCGGCATGAGCGACCGCGACCAGACCCCGGCCCCCGACACCACCCCCCGCGACGACGCGTCCGGCGCGAGCGAGACGGTCGACCCGACCGGGCACGACGTCGACGCGACGTACACCGTCCCCGGGACGCACTCCGAGTCGGCCGCCGAGAAGGCCGGCACCCCCGAGCAGGCGATCGACGAGGCCCGCGAGGGCGAGGCGCCCGACCCGGCCGACGTCCACGTCGCCTCGGACGAGTACCCCGAGGTGCCGGCCTTCAACGGCATCACGGCCAGCGACCGCTCCGTCTGAGCCGCCGTTAGGCTCGGGTGATGGCCTCCGTTCCCGCTCCCCGTGCCCCCCAGAAGCCCGTCACCCGGTCGCACCACGGCCACGACTTCGTCGACGACTACGAGTGGCTCCGTGCCAAGGACGACCCCGAGGTCGTCGCGCACCTCGAGGCCGAGAACGCGCACACCGAGGCCGAGACGGCCCACCTCGCCGGTCTGCGGCAGACGGTCTTCGACGAGATCAAGGGCCGGGTGCAAGAGACCGACCTGGGCGTCCCGGTCCGTGAGGGCTCGTGGTGGTACTACTCGCGCACGGCCGAGGGGCAGCAGTACGGCATCCACTGCCGCGCACCGATCACCGGGCCCGACGACTGGACTCCCCCGTCGATCGAGGCGGGCGAGGCCGCCGAGGGCGAGCAGGTGCTGCTCGACGGCAACGCCGAGGCCGAGGGGCACGACTTCTTCTCGATCGGCAGCTTCGACGTCTCGCCCGACGGCTCCCTGCTCGCCTACGCGGTCGACGTCGAGGGCGACGAGCGCTACACGCTGCGCATCCGCGACCTGGCGACCGGCCGCGACCTCGACGACGTGGTCACCGGCACGGCCGCCGGCGCCCTGTTCGACGCCACCGGCCGGTACGTCTTCTACCCCACCGTCGACGAGTCCTGGCGGCCCGACACCATCTGGCGTCACGAGGTCGGGCAGCCCGGCGACGACGTCACGGTGTTCACCGAGACCGACGACCGCTACTGGATCGGGGTGGGCCTCACGCGCAGCCGCCAGTACCTCGTCGTCGACGTCGGGTCGAAGATCACGAGCGAGACCTGGCTGCTCGACGCGGCCGACCCGACCGGCGAGTTCCGGGTCGTCTGGCCGCGGCGCGAGGGCGTCGAGTACGACGTCGAGCACGCGATCGTCGCGGGCAGCGACCGCCTGCTCATCGTCCACAACGACGGCGCCGAGAACTTCGAGCTCGTCGACGTGCCGGCCGACGACCCCACGTCGACGACCGACCGCCGCGTCATCGTCGAGCACCGCGCCTCCGTCCGGCTCGAGTCCGTCGACGCGTTCTCCGGCCACCTCGTGGTCGAGTACCGTCGCGACGCGCTGCCGCGCTTCGCGGTCGTGCCGCTCGGTCCCGACGGGTACGGCGAGGTCTCCGAGGTCGGCTTCGACGAGCCGCTGTTCGCCGCCGGCGCGGGCGGCAACCCGGAGTTCCAGCAGCCGACCGTCCGCTTCGGGTACACCTCGTTCGTCACGCCGTCGACGGTCTACGACCTCGACGTCCGCACGGGCGAGCGTCACCTGCTCAAGCGTCAGAACGTGCTCGGCGGCTACGACCCGGCCGACTACGACCAGGCCCGCGAGTGGGCCACGGCGGCCGACGGCACCCGCGTGCCCGTCTCGCTCGTCTGGCGCCGTGACGCCCTCCCCGCCGAAGGGCCCTCGCCCGTGCACCTCTACGGCTACGGCTCGTACGAGCACAGCATCGACCCGGGCTTCAGCGTCGCCCGCCTGTCGCTGCTCGACCGCGGCGTCGTGTTCGCGGTCGCCCACGTCCGCGGCGGCGGCGAGCTGGGACGCTCCTGGTACGAGGACGGCAAGACGCTCACCAAGAAGAACACCTTCACCGACTTCGTCGCCGTCGCCGACCACCTGATCGCCGAGGGCCGCACGACCCCCGAGCTGATGGTCGCCGAGGGCGGCAGCGCGGGCGGCCTGCTGATGGGCGCGGTGGCGAACATCGCCCCCGACCGGTTCGCCGGCATCGTCGCGGCCGTCCCGTTCGTCGACGCCCTGACGAGCATCCTCGACCCCGACCTGCCGCTCACCGTGATCGAGTGGGACGAGTGGGGCGACCCCCTGCACGACGCCGAGGTCTACGAGTACATGCGCGGTTACAGCCCGTACGAGAACGTGCGCGACGACGTGACCTACCCGCGCATCCTCGCCGTGACCTCGATCAACGACACCCGGGTGCTCTACGTCGAACCCGCCAAGTGGGTGGCGCGGCTGCGCGAGGTCGACGCCCCGGTGCTGCTCAAGACCGAGATGTCGGCCGGGCACGGCGGCGTCAGCGGACGGTACGAGTCCTGGCGCGAGCGGGCGTTCGAGATCGCGTGGATCCTCGACGTCCTCGGGCGGGCCTGACGAGCGTGGACCACGTCGCGCTGCTGCGGGGCGTCAACGTCGGCACGGCCAAACGGGTGACCATGACCGACCTGCGGCGCGTGGCCGCCGACCTCGGCTTCGAGCGCCCCGAGACGCTGCTCAACAGCGGCAACCTGGTGTTCGGGGCGTCGTCGCGGCTCGGTGCCGACGACGCCGCCGGGCTCCGGGCGGCGATCGCCCGGGCCACCGGCGTCGACGCCGACCTGGTGCTGCTCGACGCCGAGCGCTTCACGCGGCTGGCCGTGGCGAACCCCCTCCGACGCGAGGAGCGCGAGCCGAAGCTGCTGTCGGTCGCGTTCGCCGAGGTGCCGGGCGCACTCGACGGGGTGGCGCCTCCCGACGTCGACCTGGGCGACGAAGAGATCGTGGTCTCGCCCGACGCCGTCCACCAGTGGCTGCCGGCAGGCGTGCTCGCCTCGCGGGTGCCGGACGCCTGGTGGCGGGGGCTGCCGACTCCGGTCACGGCCCGGAACGACGCGACCGTGCGCAAGCTCGAGGCGCTGCTCGCCCGCCGCTCCGCCTGACCCCTTCCGCGCCCGAGGTCCCACGTCAGAGGTCGGCGACCCGACGTCAGAGGTCGGCGGCGGCGCGGCGGAAGCGGCGGAGGGCGTCGTCGGCACGGGCGGACTCGAGGGTGGCCAGCACGCCGTAGCCGAAGGCGTCCTCGCCCGACCGGTTCGCGAGCGTCGCGACCTCGCGCATCGTCCGCACCGCCGCGAGGGCGTCGCGGTGCTCGCCGAGGGCGTCCTGGACGGCCTCGGCCCGGCGGGCCCGACCGCGGC